>URAP01000002.1 GCA_900545935.1 uncultured Eubacteriales bacterium | reverse complement strand
TGCCCGAGCCGTATCGCCGTGTTATAGAGCAGGAGTTCCGCGTTTACATGAACTACTGTACTCACTCGTACAGCGCCGCATGGTGGAACTGGGACCGTTGGGAATACGAGATAGATATGATGGCGCTGAACGGCATCAATATGCCTCTTGCCATTACCGGTACGGAGTCTGTATGGTATCACACTCTGCTTGACCTCGGCTTTACCGACGCTGAGGCGAGAGCGTTCATTGCGGGCCCCGCATTCCAGGCATGGCAGCTCATGACCAATCTTGAGGGTCACGGCGGACCTATCCCGATGAGCTGGATAGAGGAGCACGAAGCGCTCGGTAAGAAGATACTCGAGCGCGAGCTTGCATTCGGCATGAAGCCGATACAGCAGGGCTATTCGGGCTTTGTTCCGAATTTGATGAAGGAGAAGTTCCCCGAGGGCAAATTCCTTGTCAAAAAGACATGGAACAATATCGGCAGAACGACCGAGGTTGACCCGCTTGACCCGCTCTTCAAAAAAATAGGCAAGACCTTCATGAAGAATCAGCAGCAGATATTCGGAACCTACGGATATTATGCATGTGACCCGTTCCATGAGGGCGAGCCTCCCGTCGAGGGTGAGCAGTACCTGAATGATGTGGGCAGGGTAATATCCGAGCTGTATGCCGAGTATGACGAGAATTATACATGGGTAATGCAGGCATGGTCCATCCGTCATGATATCGTTGTCGCCGTACCGAGAGAGCATCTGCTCATCCTCGACCTTGACTGTGAGTTCCCGGTTCGCCACGAGGGCTATTGGGGCTATCGCTATGTTGTCGGCAGACTCCATAATTTCGGTGCGCGCATGAGCTCCATTCACGGAGATATGCACCGTGCTGCCGCAAACGGCTTTAACATGGCTAAGGAGTCCGCACCCGCAGCGGTCGGAACCGGTCTCTTTATGGAGGGTATCGGTCAGAACCCGGCATTCTACGATCTCAGTCTCGAGATGCTCACACGCAGCGATTCCGTCGATCCGTATGAGTGGATAGACGCATATATCGAGCGCCGCTACGGTGTTAGCGGTGATGCCGCAAAGAATGCAAAGGCAGCATGGAAGCTCCTGCTCGACCATGTATACGTTCCAGGAACCGACTATGTCGAGCGCGGAACGGTGCTCTGCACACGTCCGTGTCTGCGCCTGCGCGGAACAGGCCCCTGCGACAGCTTCGAGATTCACTACGATAACAGCATCATGCTTCAGATAATCGACCTGCTGCGCGAGACCGATTCCGAGACAGAGGGCTATCTCTATGACATGAACGACTTCTGCCGTCAGCTGCTTTCCAACTACGCGCAGAAGCTCTATGCCGAGGTCAGTACGGCATATATCGAGCGCCGCTACGACGATTTCAGAGCACGCTCGCGCGATTTCGTCGCGCTGCTCGGAGATATCGACCGCATGCTCGCCGTACGTCCCGAATGGACTATTCAAAAGTGGATAGCGGACGCGCGCGCACACGGAACGACCGACGCAGAGCGTGATCTCTACGAGTATAACGCAAGAATTCAGATAACCATCTGGGGCAACGAGCAGAACAGCCTGCTCTTCGACTATGCGTGGAAGGAATGGGCAGGGCTTATCGGCTCCTACCATATCCCGCGCTGGGAGAAGTTCTTTGCCATGCTTGATGAAAAGGCAAAGGAGGGCTTTGACTATCCCGCATACGAGGATACTCTCCCGGTCTTTGAAAATCGTATCATCTGGCATGCCGACGATTTTTATACCAAGCTCGGAGATTGGGAGGCTGCGTGGGTGGCAAGCACCGAGCCTATCGAGCTGCCCGAGGTCGAGCCTGACTATGTTTTCGAGATGATCGACCGCTATAAGGACAAGATATAATATTTCGGAACACATGATATCTAAGTGATGCATCGGACCTGCCGCGCCGGATCGCGGCGGGTCCGTTTTTCATATTTAGGCTGTCGTTTTTTTCGATCGTTTCTTGTCGAAAAAAAGTCCTTGACAAAAACGACGAGGTATGCTATCATATATAGGTACGTGATATGCGCCCCATTAGCTCAGCCGGTAGAGCACTTGACTTTTAATCAAGGGGTCCGGAGTTCGAATCTCCGATGGAGCACCAAAAAGCGGCAGGCACCGAAAGGCGTCTGCCGCTTTTTGCCGCTGTTTTGCCGCTGTTTGCAGCTTGCACGGTGTGTCAGTTATAAAGCTGCAGGCGTTCTTTTAATATACTGTCTCTCAACGTACCACCTACGAATAAGTGCGCTTGCCGCAGCAGATGCTCTTCGGATCAATATAATATTGAGGTAAAAATATATTAAATAACTGCAAATTATTGAATTTTACTATTTACAAAACGAGCTTTTTCATGTAAAATCATCATAGCTGCGTATGCAAACCTATCGGCAGGCGTTCCCGACCGCACCGAATGTGCGAGAGGGAGGCATGGCATCCTTGACACTGTAAACAGAATATTTGCGTTGAAAGGCGGAATAACTATGAATAGCAATACACCCAAGTACAAACGTGTTCTCTTAAAGCTCTCCGGCGAGGCGCTCGCATCAGACGGCTCTATCCTTGACTACGGCTTTATAAAGCGTGTCGGAGAAAATGTCCGCAGCTGTCTCGACGAGGGAGTTCAGGTATCAATCGTTGTCGGCGCGGGAAACATCTGGCGCGGCAGAATGGGCGCCGATATGGATAGAACCCGTGCGGATCACATGGGTATGCTTGCTACCACGATAAATGCGCTTGCCATATCAGATGTGCTTGAGCATCTCGGTATTACCACCCGCGTAATGACCGCTATTGCCATGCACGAGATAGCCGAGCCTTATATCCGCAATCGCGCCGTTCACCATCTCGAAAAGGGCAAGGTAGTTATCTACGGCTGCGGACTCGGCAGACCCTTCTTTTCTACCGATACCGCCGCTGTGCATTATGCCGTTGAGACGAACTGCGATGCCGTTCTTATGGCGAAGAATATCGACGCTGTTTACACCGCCGACCCACGCAAGGATCCGAATGCCGAGCGTCTTGCATCTATTTCGCATATGTATATGCTCGAGCATCAGCTTACCGTTATCGACTCCACCGCCGCAACTCTTGCCAAGGATAATGACCTGCCGATAGTTATTTTCGGTCTCGACGATCCCGATAATATTCTGCGCGTTGTAAACGGCGCTGCAATCGGAACCGAGATATCCGGTTGACAGATATAAATAATCACATATTTTAAAATAATTGAGGAGAAAATTGAAATGAAACTTGATACCAAAGAATTTGAAGCAAGAATGAAAAAGTCTATATCCGTATACGAGGAAGATCTCGACGGTATTCGTGTAGGCAGAGCAAATCCTTCGCTTCTTGCCAAGATAAATGTTGATTACTACGGCAGCCCCACGCCCATAAACAACGTAGCGGAGGTCAAGGTCACCGATGCTCGCACTATCGTAATTCAGCCGTGGGAGGCCAAACTCCTTAAGGATATCGGCAAGGCTATCCAGGCATCCGATCTCGGTATTACCCCTATCGACGACGGCAAGGTCATCCGTCTCTGCTTCCCCGCGCTCAACGAGGAGCGCCGCCGCGAGGTCACAAAGCAGACCGAGAAGCTCGGCGAGGAGGCAAAGGTCGCTATTCGCAATATCCGCCGTGACGCAAACGACCGCTGCAAGGAGATGAAGAAGGCAAACGAGATGACCGAGGACGAGGTAAAGCAGTCCGAAAAGGCTGTTCAGGATCTGACCGATAAGTACATCAAGGAGATCGACTCGCTTACCGAGGCTAAGAAGAAAGAGATCATGTCTATCTGATCTGCCTTCGCTTTTATCCGCTGCGAAGCAGTCGGTATTGAAGGCAGAGCTGCTCAAGAGCGACGGATGCGCTTTTTTCGAGCTCCGACGTTATGCGGCAAAAACAATATTTGATTTGACGGCTCGGCTGCCAAAGGGCAGCCGGGCTATGATACAGAGAGGGGAGCGCCATGAGCGAGACAGAAAATGTGACGGCGGCTGTCGAGCCGTATGTAATAAATTCATACGGGGTAAGCAATGAGCTGCTCTCCGAGGGCGCCGCGCTTGTACGTGAAAGCGGCCTCCGCCATGTTGCGTTCATTATGGACGGCAACGGCAGGTGGGCGACGGCTCGCGGGCTGCCGCGTGAATCGGGGCACAAGGAGGGAATGGTTTCGTTCGAGCAGGTGGCGGAGTACTGCGCCGATATCGGCATTCGCTATGTTACCGTCTATGCTTTTTCGACCGAAAACTGGAAGCGCCCGAAGCACGAGGTAAACGCTATTCTTATGATCCTGCGTCGGTATCTTAAGCGCGCTTTGAAGCTCATTGATCAGAAGCGGGTGCATTTTGTTGTTATCGGAGACATTTCGCCCTTTGACGAGAAAACACAGCAGCTCATTCGCGACCTCGATGAAAAGTCCGCTTGCTATGATCGCGTACTCAATATTGCGCTGAACTACGGCGGCAGAGCCGAGCTTGTTCATGCGATGAACGAGGCTGTACGCGAAAAGGCGGAGCAGGGCGTACCGTCTGCGGAGAGCATGCTGCCCGGGATGGGAGAGCTGCTCACAGAGGATGACATTGAGCGGCATTTGTATACCTATCCGTGTCCGCCGCCCGATATGATAGTGCGAACGGCCGGAGACAAGCGCCTGTCGAACTTTCTGCTCTGGCAGTCGTCGTACTCGGAACTTATATTTTCTCCCGTGCTGTGGCCGGACTACCGTCAAGGCGATGTGAACGACAGCATTCGCGATTTCCTTTCGAGGCAGCGTCGTTACGGCGGTGTGGAGTCTACCGTCGGAGTAAAGTGACCGAAAAATAAAATCCAGCGAGGTGGCATTTTTTGAAGCAGAGAATAACAACGGCTGTCATTGCGATAGCTATAATGATACCTTTCCTGATCTTTTCGAGATCCCCCGCTTTCCTTGTCCTTGTAACATTTCTCTCGGTCTGTGCGGCATATGAGCTGCTCGGCTGTGTCGGACTGCGCGGTAATATTCTTGTATGTATTCCGACATATATTCTGTCGGTCTCTGCGATAATTACTACCCGTTACCCTGCGATGGATGCGGCGAATTTCTTCATGGAGCTGTTTTTCCAGCTCTTTATCTACATAATATTTCTGTTTTCGGTTGTCGTATTTTCAAAGAATAAGATAAAATTCGGCGATGCCGCAGTACTTACCATTATGATGATATATGTGCTGTTCGGCTTTGCCTCGCTCGTGCGTCTGCGCGATGTTGCCTATCACGGAACATTCATATTCTTCCTTGCGCTTATCTTTCCCTGGGTCAGTGACAGCTTTGCGTATTTCTGCGGCAGATTCTTCGGCAAGCATAAGCTCATTCCCGAGGTGTCACCGAAAAAGACTGTCGAGGGTGCTGTCGGTGCAATAATATGCACATGCATCTGCTCCGTGATCTACGGAATTATATGCGACTGCTTCTTTCATGTCCATGTAAATTATGTTACCCTCTCTATAATGGGTCTGCTCATCTCGCTTATCGCTCAGTGCGGCGATCTTATCGCCTCTGTCGTAAAACGCTCGTACGGAATCAAGGATTACGGTTTTCTGCTTCCCGGACACGGCGGTGTGCTTGACCGCTTCGACAGTACGATAGCCACTACCTCGGTCGTTTATATCTTTTGTCTTATGTTCCCGTTCTTCGAGCAGAGCCTCTGAGCCCGCCCGCCATTTCGCGGAGCTGACCGTAAAATATGCTTTGTACTTTGCACATCAAGGCTTACGTGCGTCTTTAACACCCGCAGCGCTCTGCGTGCATGTCCGATCTATCGGCTCTGATATGCTGCGCCTGAATTACCTATTATTTATCATAAAATATCTGTCATCGGAAGGAATTTCATCTCGGAATGAATTGCTCTAAAAAACCGAAAGATAAGAGGATCGTTGTCCTCGGCTCGACCGGCTCCGTCGGCAGGCAAACACTTGATGTTGCCGCACGGACCGGAGCCGAGGTCATTGCTCTATCTGCCTCCTCGAACATAGGTCTGCTCGAGGATCAGATAAGGCAGTTTCATCCGCACCTTTGTGCCGTTCGTGATTCGGAGGCTGCAAAGCAGCTGCGTATAGCCGTATCCGATACCGATACCGTTGTTATCGACGGTGAAAATGCCGCATCGGAGGTCGCATCGCTGCCGGAGGCGGATATGGTGTTCAATTCTACCTCAGGCTTTGCAGGTCTTTTTCCGACGCTTGCGGCTATCGCGGCGGGGCATGATGTTGCACTTGCAAACAAGGAGACGCTGGTTGCTGCGGGAGAGATAGTTATGAACTCGGCGCGTGAGCGGAGGGTGCGTATCCTACCGGTCGACAGCGAGCACTGCGCTGTTTTTCAGTGTCTGCAGACAAGGGCTGCGGAGGAGCGCGAGCTGCGCTCGGTGATCCTTACGGCCTCCGGCGGACCGTTCCGCGGCTATACCCGCGAGATGCTCAGCCGAGTTACCCGCGAGCAGGCGCTGCGCCATCCCACATGGAAGATGGGACCGAAAATCACCGTTGACTGCGCTACGCTTATGAATAAGGGACTCGAGGTGATAGAGGCTGCGCGTCTGTATGATCTCGATGCCGATCGAGTACGTGTTGTTGTTCATCCGGAGAGTATAATTCACTCGATGGTCGAATATACTGACAATGCCGTGCTTGCTCAGCTTGCGGTGCCCGATATGCGTTCCTGCATTTCGTATGCGCTGCATTATCCGCATAGGGGAGATGCGGTGATAGAGCGCCTTGATCTGACCTCTGTCGGTTCTCTCAGCTTTTTTAAGCCTGATACCGAGACGTTCTCGCTGCTCGCTCTTGCATATGATGCGCTGCGCGTAGGCGGTACTATACCTGCGATCCTTAATGCGGCAAACGAATGTGCCGTGGGACATTTTCTGCGCGGTGAGGTCGGCAGCTTTACAGATATTTTTGACCTCGTCGGGGAGACGGTCGCCGAATTTTCGAGCAGTCCTAACCCGCCAATTGACGATATTATTTCCGCCGATCACGAGGCTCGGCGTGCCGTGGAGCGCAGGCTGTCGCTCTGATTCTCGGAGCCGCCGACGGAGCCTTGCGCTTTGTCGGCGCTTCCTATTGGTATGCATGCGGCATGACTGCGCTCGATCGGTTTGCCGTCGTTACAGCTTGTGATTTTTGTTTTTTCAAAATGAATTTTTGGCAGCGCCGAAAATCTGCTGCTTTTCAGTTGCTTTTTCTGCACCGATTTTAACCGCCGCACGAATGTATTTTGATGCTCGGCATCGGAGGTAATGCTATTTCTGTTGTTATTTCTATCCTTGTTGCGCTGCTTGTGTTCGGCGTGCTGATATTTGTACATGAGCTCGGACATTTTACCGCCGCGCGCTGCTTCGGCGTCTGCATCCGTGAGTTTTCTATCGGAATGGGTCCGAAGCTCATCAGCCGCACCTCGAAGAAGAACGGCACGGCATATTCTCTGCGTCTGCTTCCGATAGGCGGCTTTGTGTCGATGAAGGGTGAGGACGAGAGCTCGGACGATTCCGATGCACTTGTCAACAAGCCGCGGTGGCAGCGTCTTATAATAATGCTTGCCGGCTCGGTCATGAATCTCATAGTCGGTTTTATCCTTGTGGCTGTGCTCGTTTTCACTGCGAAAAATCTCGGCTCGACTACCGTTGCCGCATTTACCGACAGCTCGCTCAGCAACGGCAGCGGGCTGTGTGAGGGTGACAGGATAATCAGCATCGGAGGCAGCCGCGTACACATTCTCACCGACCTTGCTTATACGATAATGGATAAGGGCTATCTGCCGGTGGAGGTAGTTGTTGAGCGCGACGGCGAGCGTGTGAAGCTCGAGTCGGTTACATTCCCGACCTCGGAGAGCTCGGGTGTTGCTGTCGGCAACATTGACTTTAAGGTGTTTGCCGAGGAAAAGACTCTGCCGAATCTGCTGCGTCATACCTATTTTCAGTCATTCTCGTATGTGCGGATGGTGTGGGGTTCGCTCTACGATCTGATAACCGGGCGTTATGGTCTCGAGCAGATGTCGGGACCCGTCGGAATCACCGAGCAAATCGGTACAGCTGCGCAAACAAGCTCGGTAGATCTGAGCTATCTGTGTGCGGTGATCGCGATAAATCTCGGTGTTGTCAATCTGCTGCCTCTGCCCGCACTCGACGGCGGTAGGGCGCTGCTTCTGCTGCTTGCAATGCTGCGAGGCAAGGACCTTGATCCGGAGATTGAGGGCCGCATACATTTTGTCGGTCTTGCACTGCTGATGCTGCTGATGGTATTTGTCACCGTCGGCGATATAAGACGGCTGTTTTAGCACTGCTTTTGACGAGGATCGCATGACCGAAAAACGGAAGATCACTTTTATATAATAAAGGTGTTTATCATGAATTACAACCGGGACTGTTTAATGTGAAAGGAAGCCTTCTGTATGGAAAACTATAATGAATACCGCCGTTCGAGCCGTGCTGTCCGCGTCGGCAGAGAGGGAACAGCTGCGCTTACCGTCGGAGGCATAGCTCCGGTTAGCGTTCAGACAATGCTCAATGTCCCGACCGACGACCTCGGTGCGTGCCTTTCTCAAGCGCTGCGACTTCAGACTGCGGGTGCGCAGATAATTCGTGTGACCGTTCCGACTCCTGCAAATGCGGCTGTATTCTCGTATCTGCATGAGCACGGTGTGACAGTTCCGCTCGTTGCTGATATTCATTTTGATTATCGTGCCGCGCTCGAGTCGGTCGCGGCAGGCGCTGACAAGATACGCATAAATCCCGGAAATATCGGAGACGACGAGCGTGTGCGCGCGGTCGCCGAGGCGTGCCGCGGTGCCGGCGTACCGATACGTATCGGTGTAAACGGCGGTTCTCTCGAGCATAGCATACTTGCAAAATACGGAGCACCGACTTCGGAGGCGCTCTGCGAGAGTGCGCTGTACCATGCGTCGCTGCTTGAAAAATTCGACTTTTCGGATATCGTTATCTCGGTAAAGTCGAGCAATGCTCGCACTATGATAGGCGCATACCGCATACTTGCCGAGCGAACCGAATATCCGCTGCATCTCGGTGTGACTGAGGCGGGAACCCGTATGCGCGGTACGGTGAAGAACGCAGTCGGCATCGGTTCACTGCTCTGTGACGGTATCGGAGATACCATCCGTGTGTCACTCACCTCAGACCCTGAGGACGAGGTGCTCGAGGGAATTCGACTGCTCGATCTGCTCGGACTTCGTGAGAGCGGCATCGAGCTTGTCTCCTGTCCCACCTGCGGGCGTACGCGCGTCGACCTTATCTCACTCGCCGATGAATTCGAGCGGCGGATAGTCGGCATAAAGCCCTCCCGCAGGCTCAAGGTCGCTGTCATGGGCTGCGCCGTAAACGGCCCCGGTGAGGCTAAAGACGCTGACTTCGGTGTTGCATGCGGAGACGGCTGCGGACTTATATTCTCCGGCGGCGTAACGGTCGGCAAGGTAGGCGAGGATGAGATAATCGACACGCTGATATATATGTGCGAGCATGACGGCGCAGTGCCGAGCCTAAAATAGTTCGAAAAACAGGCGCGCATGTGCGGCGGCAATGTGATAAAACTCGACGCATCACGCATGTCGTTTTTTATATATTTTACATATTTTATTCTGCATCTGTTATATCTCAGACGAACGATAATATCGGATAATAATCATTAAGGGCATATCCTCATAATAATTATCTTTACATATAATAACATAGCCGTCTGTCATACCTTAGGCCGGCGGCTGAACGGAACTATACTATTTACAGCGGAGCGGAACAGAGAATGTCAAAGACTTTTTTGCAGCTATTTGAAAAATATCACCCGGGTGTCGAGGAGCGTGAGCTGCTCGAGCGCTCGGAGAATCTCGGCGTTAAGGTGGATACGGTCAATCGACGCGCCGAGGCTCGGCTGCGTTTTCCTTCGGTCGTAGAGAAGCAGCGGCTTTATGCGATAGAGGAGGCGATCAAGGAGGCATACGGGCTAAGCAATTTTGCCATTCGTCCGGTATATCCGCCGGAGCTGCTGACGCGCGCATACATTCCCGAGCTGCTGCATGAGGCGGAGCGCAGGGGAACCGTTTCGCGCGGATTTTTTGATAAATATACCTTTGAGCTGACCGAACGCAAGCTGATAGTACAGGTCTGCTTCAGCGAGGGAGGCATTGACCTTTTGTACGACGCGAAAACGCCGCAGATCATTGCCGCGATCGCTTCGGACGAGTTCGGTGTATCGCTCGATGTTGAGATAAAACGCTCGGATGATTATCAGGAGCAGTATGAGCGGTTTCTTCGAGACGGCAAGGAGCGCATGCGCAAGATGTATGTCGAATCCGAGAATGCCCGTGCCGCAGCTGCCTCTGCCCGCGCCATGCAGGATGAGGGAGAGGTCGACCCACGCTCGCTGCTGCCGAAATACAGCTCCGTATGGGGTGATGAATCTGATACGCGCACGCCGGATGAGCGCATAGAATACATAAGCGACGAGGTCTTTCGCATCGGAAATATGACCTTTGATATTTCCGACCCGTCCCCAGTTATGGGCGACAGCTTTGCCATTTCGCCCACCCCGATCGGATGCATTACCGGTCAGCGGCGCGGCGTAGTGGCGGTCGGCGAGCTTTTCTGGACTGATGCACGCGAGAACCGTGACAAGACAAGGATCTCGGTAAGCGCCGCACTCAGCGACAATCACGACTCGATAAATATAAGAATGAGCTTTCCCGCGGAGGAGGCAGGTCCGATAGTCAAGGCGCTGCCGAAGAAGCCGGACAAGCCCGGTGCCGTGCCGAAATTCATGTGCGTAGCCATTCGCGGAAACGTAAGAATAGATAAGTACGACGGCGAGCTATGCCTGCATCCGACCGATATAGTAAAGATAAAGCGCGTACGCCGCAGCGACAACGCTCCCGAGAAGCGTGTCGAGCTGCATCTGCATACGCAGCTCTCGCAGATGGATGCCATCATAAACCCCGCAGACGTTGTCAACATGGCGCACGCATGGGGACACAAGGCGGTCGCGATAACCGACCACGGCAATGTTCAGGGCTTCCCGATCGCGATGAACGCAGCCGAGGATATCGCAAAGAAGATGGGTGTCTCTCCCGAGGAGGGAATCAAGGTCATATACGGTGTCGAGGCTTACTATGTTGACGATACCGCGCGCGCATTTTACGGTAAGAATAACGGCATCACCTTTGCCGATACCTTTACTGTTTTCGATATCGAGACCACCGGTCTTTCTGCTGCAAACAATCATATTACAGAGATAGGCGCTGTAAAGGTGCAGGGCGGCGAGGTCAAGGACGTTTTCTGCACATTCGTCGATCCCGGCGAGCCTATTCCGGAGAAGATAACCGAGCTGACCGGCATTACCGACGAGATGGTAAAGGGCGCGCCGAGCGAGCGCGATGCGGTTGCATCATTTCTTGAATTCGCATCGGGCGATATGCTCATAGCGCACAATGCGGGCTTTGATACGTCGTTTATCCGCCGCGTATGTGAGCAGAATGACATGGCGTTTGAGAACCCGTATCTCGATACCGTTGCGATGTCGCGCTATGTAAATGCCGAGCTTAAGCGTCATAAGCTCGATACGCTTGCGAATTATTTCGGGCTCGGCGATTTTAATCATCACCGCGCATCGGACGATGCACAGATGCTCTCGCTCATCTTTTATAAGATGGTAGACAAGCTGCGCAGCGAGGGCGTTCTCGATATCGCAACGATGGAGCGGGCGATGGGTGACCACGTTGACCCGCGAAAGCTCCGCTCGAATCATATGACCATTCTCGTGCGCAATCAGGTGGGACTGAAAAATCTGTACCGTCTTATCTCAAAGGGATATCTCGATTACTATTCCAAGCACCCGCGCATTCCGAAATCGGTGCTCGAGGAGAACCGCGACGGACTTATCATCGGCTCTGCTTGCTCGGACGGAATTCTGTACAGCGCCATTCTGTCGCAGCGCCCCGAGCCGGAGCTGCTTGAAATATGCGACTTTTTCGACTACCTCGAGATAATGCCGCTCTCGAATAACGGCTATCTCATCGACAAGGGTATGGTGTCGGGCGAGGACGATTTGCGCCGCATAAACCGCAGAATAATCGAGCTCGGAAAGAAGTCGGGAAAGCCCGTCGTTGCAACGTGCGACGCGCACTTTATTGATGAGGAGGACGAGATATACCGTCAGATACTGCTGGCGGGAATGAAGTTCTCGGACTTCGGCAGAAGGACGGGACTGTATTATCGCACGACCGAGGAGATGCTTGCGGAGTTCGACTATCTCGAGCCGGAGCTTGCGTATGAGGTCGTTGTCACCAATACAAATAAAATTGCCGACATGGTCGAGTACGTCCGCCCGATTCCGAAGGGAACCTATACCCCTAACATGGAGGGCGCGGAGGAGGATCTGCAGCGCATCTGTTGGGAGCGGGCAAAGAGCCTATACGGCGATCCGCTGCCGGAGATTGTTTACAACCGACTCGACAAGGAACTTACCTCCATCATCAAGCACGGCTTTGCGGTGCTGTACATGATAGCGCAGAAGCTCGTGTGGTACAGCGAGAGTCAGGGTTATCTTGTCGGCTCGCGCGGCTCGGTCGGTTCGAGCTTTGTTGCGAGCATGGCGGGAATTTCGGAGGTAAATCCTCTTCCTCCGCATTACTACTGCCCGGAGTGCAAGTACAGCGAATTCATCACCGACGGAAGCTACGGCTCGGGCTTTGATATGCCCGACAAGATATGTCCGAAGTGCGGCGCTCAGCTCAAGAGCGACGGACATGATATACCGTTCGAGACCTTTCTCGGCTTCTACGGCGATAAGTCTCCGGATATAGACCTTAACTTCTCGGGCGAGGTTCAGGGCAGAGTGCATAAATACACGGAGGAGCTGTTCGGCTCCGAAAACGTCTTTCGCGCGGGAACGCTCGGTACGCTCGCCGATAAGACCGCATACGGCTTTGTTGTAAAATATCTCGAGAACAAGGGTATGATGACCTGCAATGCCGAGATAAACCGCCTTATCGCGCACTGCATATGCGTAAAGCGCACGACGGGGCAGCACCCGGGCGGAATCATAGTTGTTCCGCGTGAGTACGACGTTTACGACTTTACCCCCGTTCAGCATCCCGCCGACGACCCCGGCTCGGATATCGTCACCACCCATTTTGCATTCTCGTATCTGCACGATACCATACTCAAGCTCGATGAGCTCGGGCACGATATTCCGACCAAGTACAAGATGCTCGAGCGCTTCTCGGGCACCTCGGTGCTTGACGTCCACATGAATGATAAGGCGATATACGAGCTGTTCGAGTCAACAGAGCCGCTCGGCGCGTCTGCCGAGGAGATAGGCTGTAAGATAGGAACGCTCGGTCTGCCCGAGTTCGGTACGCGGTTCGTGCAGCAGGTGCTTATCGAGGCAAGACCGAAAAACTTTGCCGACCTGCTTCAGATAGAGGGGCTGACGCACGGTACCGACGTGTGGCTCGGCAACGCGCAGGAGCTTATCCATGACGGCGTGTGCGACATTTCCGAGGTTATCGGAACGCGCGACAGCATCATGCTCGTGCTTATTCAGAAATACGGGCTTGAAAATGCCGAGGCATTCCGAATCATGGAGGATGTCCGAAAGGGCAAGGGACTCAAGCCCGAATACGAGGCGGATATGCGCGAGCACAACGTGCCCGACTGGTATATCGCCTCCTGCAAAAAGATAAAGTACATGTTCCCGAAGGCTCATGCGGCGGCGTACGCCATGTCCGCGATACGCCTCGCGTGGTACAAGGTACATATGCCGCTCGTGTTCTATGCCGCTTTCTTTTCCGCCGCACCCGGCGGCTTTGATGCGGGGATAGTAATGCGCGGAAAGGCTTTTGTCCGTCAGACCATCGAGGAGATAGCGAACAAGGGCAAGGGTGAGATCACGCAGAAGGATGCGGCGCTCTCGTCGACGCTTGCGCTCGTTCAGGAGGCGCTCGCGCGCGGAATTGTATTTCTGCCCGTCAGCTTTGCCCACTCTGATGCTTTTCTCTTCCTTCCCGAGGACGGTAAGATAAGACTTCCGTTCTCCTCTCTCGCCGGACTCGGAGATGCCGCCGCACAGAGTATTGCGAGGGTACGCGACGAGGGCGATGTACTGTCTATTGAGGAGCTGCGCATACGCGCCGGTATCTCAAAGGCGGTGATTGAAGTGCTGAGGGAAAACGGAGCTTTGGACGGACTCAGCGAGACTAACCAAATAACCTTTTTCTGATATAAATAAAAAGCTAAGACCCATATTGCTTCCGATCTTCATAATTAACTGCCGATGCATCCGCTATCGGCAGTTTTTAATATCTTCTTCATATATAGATAATTTTTATTGACAAAGTATAATTATAACTTTATAATATTTTCAGAAGGTCCGGCATGACCGTACGAATCAAACAACTGCGATGTTTACAAAACAGAAAGAAAAATTATGAAAAACAAACTCTTTAAGCTATCGGCATTTATTCTTTCCCTCAGCACCGTGATATGTTCAATTCCGCTTACTCTCGCAGCTGCGGGAGACGCTCTTGAGAGCGAGGCGGTCGATCCCATTCCGGCGGAGGACAGCGCCGCCGAGGATGAAAACGTCCCATTTATAATCGGCGAGGATAATGAGCAGCGCACCGAGAGCATCAAGCATTTCAGACTCAGTGACGGCACCTACCTTATGGTCGATTACGGCGAGTCCGTCCACTACGAGTCGAACGGCGACTGGCTTGATATTGATAATACCCTTGTTTCGCGCGACGGCAGATATGAGAATGCTCGGGGCGGGAATAAGGTCAGCTTCAGCGCGGACGAGTATTCGGACGAGCTGTATACACTCGAGAGAGACGGGCACCGTCTTACTCTCGTGGCTTCTTCACCTGACGGACTGCCTGCCGAGCGTCCCTCTGCTCCTGCTGCGGAGCAGCCGTCTGTGACAGAGCCGTCCGAGGAGGCATCGAATGATGCTGCGAGCTCGGCTGATGATGCATCCGACGATTTTGCAGCTGCGGAGAATGACGCCGATACCGCCGCAATTGACGCGGCTGCGGATGCCGCAGGAAGCACCGATACAGTACAGAATGTCGATACCGCAGCTGCCGATACCGATACAGATACCAATGTAGCTTCGGCTGCCCCGGCACAGTCGCGTCGTGCCACCGGGCGCGAGATAGTGCTCGGCGGCTTTGATGCCGAGCGCAGCTCGGATGATACCGGCAAGGCGCAGGAGGACGAGCTGTCCGAGGCGCTGAGCGAGGCGCGCAGCACTGCGCTGACGGTCGGTGAATTTATCGACGACAATCCCTACGCGACCGAGGAGGAGATATCCGAGGTTCGCGAGGAGCAGAACGAGAAGAATATGCGTCAGCGCGCTGAGATCATCGGCGCTGTTCGCAGCGAAGATAAAATAGGCTATCGCGGCGTTTTTGACGGTGCGGCGCTTGAGTATACTCTCGGCGGCGAGACGGTCAAGGAGGATATTATCATCTCCGGGCGCGCGCAGAGCTATATCTATACATTCGAGCTTGATACCGAGCTTACCCTTGAGCGTGACGGAGAGGGGCTTGTGCTGCGCGACGGTGAGCAGGATGTGTTTACGCTTCCCGCACCGTACATGACCGATGCAGACGGCGCGCGCAGCAGCTCGGTGCATTATTCCTTTGAGCGCCGTGACGGCGGCTATACCCTTACCGTAACCGCAGACAGCGAGTGGATAAATGCGGAGGAGAGGGCTTTCCCGGTCACGGTCGATCCTACCGTTTCAACGTCCCAGTCCGGCTCGGATAATACCGTTACCACCGACTTTTTTTACGATAATGATACTGCGGTGGATAATACCGACAAGGATTATTGGCTGCTCGGTCATTTTAATGAATACGGCACCTTTTATAATTATATCAAATTCAATGAGATCCCCGATGTTCCGTATAACAACCGCAAGATTGCAGCGTACATATATATTATTACTGCTACAAGTCCGACCGAGTCTACCGCCAACGAGTTTAATCTCTTTATTCAGCGTGCGCTGCCGAACTGGCGCGAGCAGATAACCGCCGAAAAGAGCAACCCGAATCCTATACTTGACTATTTTACCTTTGACAAGTCAAAGCTCGGCAGCTATTTCGCACTTGATGTTTCCGGCGCGCTTGACAGCCTCGGCTCGTCCGGGACCGGCTTCTTCATATATTCGCTGCTCACGAGCGGCGAGCAGATGTCGGATACTTCATATTTTGGATTTGCTGCCGGCGGCGGAAAGCGCACAAGCGCAAGACCTATCCTTGCTCTGCAGTACCGCAATATTATGGGTACGGAGAGCTACTATACCACCCGTTCCGCGTCTGCGGGCAGAGCGGGAGAAGCCTATATCGGCGATTACAGCGGAAATCTCGTGCTCGAGCGCAAGCTCGCCTCCGAGGTCGGAGTCGATATCTCGTATGTATATAATTCCCGTTACAGCGACTGGGTACTCGATGCAAGAGCCGATGTTTTCCATACTGTAGACTATTCAAGGATGCGCTCGGCAGCCGGATGGCGGCTTAATATTCAGCAGAGCATAGTCTCGAAAAACGTCAGCTTTAACGGTTCAGATAAGGAATATCTTATATATTCCGACGGAGACGGTACAGAGCATTGGTTCAGCCCGGACGAAAAAGAGAGCGGAAAGTGGAAGGATGAGGACGGTCTCGGCCTCACCGCTTCGCGCAGTGCGGAAACGATAACTCTCACCGACGAAAAGGATAACAAAAAGGTTTTCCGGTACGGCTATCTCTGGTATACCGAGGATGCAAACGGCAACCGAACGATACTGCTCTACGGCACAAAGAGCTATAATACCGCATCATATCCCGCGAGCAGCGGAAACTGCCTGTCGCGCGTTATTTATCGCTCGAACAGCGGCTCTCTCATAACTGTTGCGGATTTTGAATATACGGATTCCGTGCTTACAGCGGTCGTAGACCGTTCCGGCAGCCGTGTTACGCTTACGCAGTCGACGAGCGATATGCAGCTCTCACATATAACCGACCCGGACGGAAAGGGCGCTATATACCGTTACAGTCCTTTCCCGTACCGAATGACGGCTGCATACGATATCGAGAGTGCGCTCGGGCTCGGCTTCAGCTATTATCTCTCGGGAGATGATTATCTCACCTCCTATTCCTCATTCTACTCGAGTGATATTTACGATGATGCCTCCACACGTACGCGCATATCCGAGGTCTCGGTATCG
Organism: uncultured Eubacteriales bacterium; assembly: GCA_900545935.1. GTDB lineage: Bacteria > Bacillota > Clostridia > Oscillospirales > CAG-272 > UMGS911. Next base: position 109,715 of record URAP01000002.1, on the reverse strand, counting down.
CGCAGCGCGAGCAGCGTAACATATACGGACAAGGGGCATAAGTTTTACGATACGTCCGACGATATTATCACGACCGTATCCTTTGATACCGTCGGCAGGACTGTATCCGTCCGCTCCGTTGACACAGACGGACTTCTCCTCAGCTCCTCCGGCGCCGGCTATACGGCAAACGAGGGCACATCGGCAAAAAATAATAGATTGACGCAGGAGGGCTCTGCCGGTGCGGTAGGGCAAAATCTCCTGACCGACGGCGGCTTTGAGCGTCAGTCGACAAAGTGGCAAAACACCTCGACTCAGCATTCCGGCTGCTCTGCCGCGCTCACTACCTCTACGGCGCATACCGGCACCCGGTCGATGAAGCTCGTGTGCAATAGCGATAAGACGAATATCGCAACCAAGTATCAGGCGCTATGGCTTGATGCAGGAACATATACTCTCTCCGCCCGTGTCAAGACGGAGTCTATGGAGAGCGCGAGCGGCAAGGTCGGCGCAAGAATACTGCTCGGAGATGTTTATGCGAATCCGTTTGCCGAGAGCGTGTATATCAGCAAGGTGACAAGCGAATTGTCGGACGACGGCTGGGTACTCCTGCACTGCACCTATACCCTTACGGAGAGAACATATACATATGTTTATCTTACATTGAGAGGTATGCGCGGCATTTCGTACTTTGATGATGTAATGCTGCAAAAGGGTGATACCGTAAGTGCCTGCAATCTGCTCGACAACAGCGATTTTTCAAACGGTACTGCGTCATGGACAAAATCGGGAACAAAGGTCTCCGAGATAACCGTAAAGTCGGTATCGGACGGCATTTCCGGTGCATCCTCCTATGCTCTGTATGTACCGTCCGCGCCTCACAAGACCGCAGGCGCATATCAGACGGTTAATCTCAATATTCCCGGCACAGAGACTCTCATGCTCTCGGCATTTGCCAAGGCGTGCTCCGCGCCGCTGAATGACGACGAGGACGCGGTATTCGAGCTTGGCGCTATCCTTACATACAGCGACGGAACGACCGACAAATTTAATCAGTCGTTCAATAATCTTCTCTTCGATTCGTGGCAGCATGCAGCCGTTCCGATAGTCCCCCGCAGACCGTCGCTCAAGATAAAGAGCGCGCGGGTGTACGTTCGTTACGACAATAATGTAAATGCCGCATACTTTGATAATTTTGCCCTTACCCTCGACGGCGCACAGTGCTATACCTACGATGATAAGGGAAATGTCGTTGCGGTCAACCGTACGAATACCGACGAGATAGCCAATTTGTACAGCGGCGCCGATCTTATTTCGAGCACCGGCGGCGCAAACGGAATGTTCGAGTATGAGTATGACAGCAAGCACAATGTCACCAAGGTAAAGAATGCCGGACTTACGCTTGCACTCTCCTACGACTCAAACGGAAACGCCACCTCCTCACGACTCGAGGAAGGCACGAAATATGCGACCACCTCCGCGACCTACACGGACGGCGGTACCAAGGTAGGTACGGTAACGGATAACCTCGGAGCTAAGGTAATAAACAACTATAAGACCGGAACCGACCTTCTCCGCAAGACGCGTACTACCGTGTCGGATACAAATCCGAATAACGGAGCATTCGAGTCCAAGACATATACCTACGATTCCGTTGACCGTACGACCGGTATTTCCGACGGGGACGCGGATGTTACATATTCGTATTTAAGCGGCAATCTTTCGGTAATAGGCAGAAGCGAGACGGATAATTCCGCAGTGTCGCAGGAATATACCTTCACCTATAACAAATTCGGACAGAGAATATCGGTAAGGGTCGGCGACAATACCCTCGCCGAGTATACCTATAACGATACCACTCATAATCTCGAGCGTATGACCTACGGCAACGGTCGTGTGGTGGAGTATGCCTATGATAAGTATGACCGCCTGAAATATAAGGATCAGGCAGACGAGGACGAGTATGTCTATTACTACTATGATTATCTCGGCAATGTTATAAAGGAAGAGTATAAATGCCTTGATATAATTGACAAGGCATATTACTACGAGTACGACCGTCTCGGCAGACTTATCCGCAGCTACGAGAGCGAGGACGGAGTTATCGTCTCGCAGACCGAGCAGACCTACGATTTCAAGGGCAGGGATGAGAGCTACAGCTACGACGGCGACGGACTTTCGTACGGCTACGAATATGGCTACAACGATAAGGACCGACTCGGCACGATCAAGCAGTACTATAACGGCAGAAACGAAAATTCGGATGTAATTGCCTATGGATATTTCGGACGCGTCAGATTCAGGATATACGCAGGAGATTACAACGGCAGAATATCCTATTCGTATCAGAGCTATGCGGACGACGCAAACCGTCTGACATCGAATATGACGTCGATGCGCTATACCTTTAACGGTATTCTTACTTTTGCCGACTATACCTATGACAATATAGGCAACATAAAGTCGTCCAAGTATACATACGACGATAAGGTATATTCCGAGGTCGCATATGTCTACGACGATCACAACCGGCTGATAGCCGAGAACTGCACGAATTCGAATATAGGAATCACTCCGTATATGTCGAGTTATTCGTACGATAGCTTCGGCAATATTACCGAGACCGAGCGCCCGAATTCCGCAGGAGTGACTGTAAAGAACACCTACAGCTATGAAAACTCCTCGTGGCGCGACCTGCTGACCGCCTATAACGGACACACCATCACCTATGACAAGATAGGCAACCCTCTGTCGTACTATAACGGCAGAAGCTATACCCTGAGATGGGAGATGGGCAGGCAGCTGCTCAACTCTCGGGTAAACAGTAGAACCGTCTATTATGATTATAATAAGGACGGAATACGCATCGAGAAAAATGTAAGCGGCAGATATACCGACCGCTATATTCTCGACGGCAGCAAGGTCATAGGAATGGAGCGCACGAAGAGCGGCTCGTCCGTCAAGGATGTCTATCACTTCATCTATGACGAGATGGGCAACATTTGGTCGGCTATCTGCTATATCGGCGGCTCGACTACCCCCGTGCGCTATTATTACAGAACAAACGCGCAGGGAGATGTCAAGCAGATAGTAGAGTTTATGTTGCCTCGACTAAATCGGGCGATGTATTACAGATATATGATTCTGTCGAATCAAGTGAAAATGTATCTGAATGGGCAAAGGATAACTTTGTTCGTGCGGTTGATGCTCGAGGGGCGGATGATCCAAATGTACAAATTAGAGAATCGGTAGATATTTGTGAGCAAAAAAGCAAATTGCAATTATTTGCGCGCTTCTCGACTATAATGATTTGTATCCGGTTTCTCCCGAGTGGACTCGTAGTGAATATTCAATGCTGATAGCGTGGGATATGCATAATAAAATTTATAATATCATGCATAACGAACGTTGTCAACACGTGGATTTTAATAATGGCGATGAGCTTTCGAGTGTAGCGTATTATTATAAGCGTGCTGTAAATGGGGTGATACCATATGTTTTCGGTTAAGACCTTTAAATCAATTTCTTGGTATGTCATTGGCGTGAAAATACTTTCATTTTTGTTGATAGACGTGACTTTGCTTTCGGGCTTTTCCATATCGAATTCTTTTCTAATCTACGCCTATCTGGCAGCACTCGGATACGCTGCAATGGATGGGGGAGTAAGCGGATGGGTATGCATGCTTGCGCTTGTTGTCGGTTTTGCATGGATAGTGCTCGCGGTGTATCTTATCTTCTGTCGCCGCGTGGTGCGTGTCGCATGGCTTGAAGCGGTGCTGTATCTGTCTGAAACGGCACTGGGAGTAAGATATCTTATCAATCTCGCGGTGAGCGGGCAGCCGCTTTACCCCATCCCGCTAATTATCATATCCGCATGTATGACGGCATATTGCGTCGCCGCCGCAGTGCATGACCGCAGAGCAAAAAACGGCAGTGCGAAAGAATTCGTCGGTGCCGACGGCATGGCAGATGAGACCAATGTAAGCGCCGCTTCCGCCGCTCATCCGACGGAATCAAATCCTGCCGCAACGATCGAGGTAGACGCAGGAGCATTACACCGCGTAAACGGCGCACAGCTCGGGCGGCGCAGACTCAGAAAAGTGCTGATATCGCTCGCAGACGGGCTGTTAAATGCCGCCGCTGCGTTTCTGATAGTTTTTCTGTTCTCGGGCAGATATTTTTCTGCGTCAGAGTTCGGCATATCCGAAATGCTGCTGCTCATACTCCCGGCTGTCGTCGTTTCCTTGGCTGTGGGCTTGCTTATAATTCCGAGACTTTCGGGCGGCATCGACCTGCCGTCTGCGTTTGTCAGCTGCGCCGCGGCGCTTGCACTGTTTCTGCCTTGCGTCAGATTCTTCTCGCCGATTTCGGGGATGGCGTCGTCGTATCGCATGCTTTCGGATTATTCTATCGTGTGCGGCTGTGATGTCTCGCTTATGTTTTTGTATGCCGCATATATGCTCAGAATAATCGTCGGTGCATGGTATTCTTTGCGTCTCCGCAATACACCTTTTCACGCACGTGTGCGGTGACACGGCAGAGTAAAGCATTATAATCGGAAGGTAACTATGGAAGATAAAACGGTAAATATCGAAACCGCGACTGCCCCGGATAAAAAACTGCTCTTGCGCGCCGCGGCATGGGGCTTTGCGGCGGCGGTAGTCAGATGGGCGATACTCGCCGTCGGACTGTTCAGGCATTCGACTGCGATGACAAATTTGTGTCGGATACTGAGCGGTGTATCGGGCGTAGGTTTCGGCGTCGCGTTTGTTGTGTTTATCGTACGGCGCGGGCGAAATGTAAGCGCATGGATGCTTGCACTGCTCGACGTGTCGGGCTATGTCGTCGGCGAGCTTGCGGTAAGGCTGATATTTCCGCTGCTGCGACTTATTCCGCGCGACGTGCCGTACGACACGTTTGAAGTATTTCTGAAAACCGTGCTGTTTCTGCTTCCGATGCTGCAAATCAAGTTTATCGGGCTGCTTTGCGTTTCGATTTCGCGGCATTGCGAGATGAAGCGGCAGGGCGGAGAGAGGGTGCGTGGCAACGGCAAACAACTTGCCGTTATCGCTGCATGCACGGCGGTCGCGGCGGTTATGTGCTTCTTTATTCATCCTCTTGTTAACTTTGAAAATTCGGATGAGGAATTCCTTGCTCGGTCGAGCTCTCCCGACGAGGCATATACACTGGATATCTACCGTCACAACGGCGGTGCGACAACCGCATTTACGATAAAGGTATACTCGGTCGGCAGGCTCAGCAGAAAGCTGATTTATAACGCATATCGGGAATCGGAAGCCGAGGTATACTGGCTGAGCGATTCGGAGGTCAGCATCAACGGCAGGGTGCTTGATATGGCTGCGGGCGAAACATGCACCCTGCGCAACTGAACAGCCCGCAGCGGATACAGCGGGCATCGTAAAGCTATAAGGCGGAACATCTGAAAGTCAAAAAGAGAAAACAGTACTGCTGCAGACGAGTATCTCGTCTGCGGCAGCGCTTTTTATTTTGTTAACTTGTCTCGGGCAAGCGAGCGGGGAATTACTTACGAACGAAATGCCAGATACGGGAGTATTCGTCCTCCGTGCATGCGGTCAAGGTGATACCGTGGCGCAGCTCATCGCCCGTATAGGTCTTACCGTCCTGAGTGCATACGTAGCTTGCATTCTTATCGGCTGCGGCGATGCGGAGGCGTCGCTCGGCCTGCTTAGGGTCGCCCTTAGCCTGAATATAGCTGAGCAGGATTGCACTGCCGTCCTTTGCGGCAAAGTAGTATGCATATGCGCCCGACGACGGAACAAGCAGGCGGTAGAGATCGCCGCGAAGGATAAGCGGCTCATAGACGCGGTATTCCTTAATCTGCTCGCGCAGCGATTTTCTTACCTCCTCCGGCATATGCAACACATTAAACTCATAGCCGAGTGCTCCGCCGAGCGCTACGTGGTAGCCGAACTCAAGCTTTCTCGGGTTGAGCGCGGAGTCGGAATGGTTAGCGACATGGCAGCTCATAGTAGCTGCGGGATAGCCGAGCGTAGAGGCATACTGAATATTGATGCGGTCCTCGGGGTTGGTGTTGTCGCTCGTCCATATCTGGTGCGAGAAGCTCATCATTCCGAGGTCATAGCGTCCGCCGCCTCCGCTGCAGTTCTCGAGCATTGCGTTCGGGAAGTGCTCGCGCAGCCATGAATACAGATCATAAACACCGAGCATGTAGCGGTGCGGGACCTCATCCTGTCTCTCGGGGGGGAGTGCGTGAGAGTATGCGTCGGTCATATTGCGGTTCATATCCCACTTGAAGTAATCCGGCGGCTCGGGGTCGAAGGTCTCGGCGAGCTGTGCCTTGATGTTTTCGACGACCTCGGGATTTGCAAAGTCGAGGATATACTGATGTCTTGCGTCGGTGCGCATTCTGTCGGGATATGCGAGCACCCAATCGGGATGCGCGCGGTAGAGGTCGCTGTCGCGGTTGACCATCTCGGGCTCAATCCATATACCGAAACGGATGCCGAGCGACTTTATACTGCGGATAAACGAGGGCAGACCGTTCTTGAAGCGTTCGGGATTTGCGTGCCAGTCGCCCAGACCTGCGCGGTCGCCGACACGTGCGCCGAACCAGCCGTCATCCATTACGACGGTATCCATGCCGCAATCCTTTGCGCCGCGTGCAAAGTCGGACATCAGATCCTCGTTGATATCGAAGAAGAAAGCTTCCCATGAATTAAGGATAACAGAGCGGCGGGGTGTGACCTCTGCGGGGAGTATATGGTTGCGGACAAGATCGTGCATATTGCGCGAAACGCCGCCGATGCCGTGCGGAGAGTAGGTCATTACCGCCTCGGGGGTGCAGAAGGACTCGCCCTTTTCGAGCAGCCATGAGAAGTCCTCATCTCCGAGAGAGGTAATTATGCGCGCCTGTGTGGTCTCGTCGCCCATGATGGTCGAGCGATGGCTGCCGCTGTAAACGATATTAAAGCCGTAGGCGTTGCCCTTCTGCTCGTTCGCACGGCGGTCTACCACCATGAAGAACGGATTGCGGGAGTGGCTCGAGGCGCCTCTGCGGCTCGTGATTGAGTGCTCGCCCTCGCCGACCGGGATGCGGTACGGGTCGCGCTCGCGCCAGTAGCCGCCGCCGAGACCGATGTAGTCATATTGACCCTCGGGCAGGTCGAGCTGTAGACTGCCGATGCGCTCGATGCGGATATCGTACTTTCTGCCGTTGATGAGCTCTGCATGACGAGCTATAACGTCGCATGACGGGAATACCGTATAGTAGAGCTTGAGCGTAGCGTCGCACAGCTCGTCGCGGAGTGTAAGCTCGAGCGTTTCGGTCTCGTCATCCTCGCGGCACTGCGGCATTCCGGGTATCTTGTGTACGCCCTTGAACTTGCGGGCGCTCTTGAAGAAGAATTCGGTAGTGCAGGTGCCGAGCTCGGGGATTCTGACCTTTAGTGCGGTGTTGCGGTAGTCGCCCTGACCGTGGAATGAGTACTCGGTGAACGCAGAGCCGGGGAGAAAATGATTCTCAAACTGCTCATAGCCCGGGCAGAAGTTTATATAGCGCTCCTTATACGAGAGCTCGGAGAGTCCCGACTTATTCTTTCCGTAGTACAGATGCGCCGGAAAGCGGTCGCAGACTATCTGCATGACGTATGCGGTGTGGGCGGTGCGAAGGGTGAAAACATTTTGTTTTCTGTCAAGATAGATCGACATAGTTCTTCCTCACAAATCAAAATAGCGATACAGGGAATGTTAGCAGCGGTATTGTCAGTACCGACAGCAGCGTTGACACGGTTATCAGATTTGCCGCGAGCTCCGCATCTCCGTCGTACATCTCGGCAAAATTTTGCAGTATCGCGGCACAGGGCATGCCGGCGAGAATAACGGCGGTGGACTTAACGATGGTTGAGAGCGGCAGAAAATACAGCAGACAAAAGCAGAACATCGGAAATCCGAGCAGCTTTATCAGTGCAAACAGGTATATTTTAGGCTGAGTCAGCAGTCTGCCGAGCTTCATCGAAGCCACACGGACACCGAGTATCATCATGCATATCGGGGTCGCCATGGCAGCTATCGAATTTATCGCGCCGACGAGCGGCTGCGGCATAATGTCGGCAATTCCGAAGATATATATGGGCAGGGCAATGACGATGCCGAGCATGTTTGGATTGATAAGTGCCTGACGCAGCGAGAGGAATTCGCGCTTTCCCGTTATTCCGAATATACCGACGGTGAAGCCGAGGATATTGAGCGTCAGCATGTTTACCGAGCTGAAGCATGCAGCCTCAGGATAGCCGGAAAAGACGGAGAGCATTATCGGCATACCGAAGAAGCCGACATTGCCGAGCGCGAAAGCAAGCCCGAGCAGCCGCTCGCGCGTAGTCAGCCCGCGATGGATGCGCCCGAGCACGAAGAACATAAAGATAATAAACAGCGTCTGAAGCACGAGACTTACAAGGAAGTAGATGCCCATCTCACCGAGCAGTCGCGGGGTATACTCGAGCCGCATAAAGGCGGATATCTCAAGAAACGGCGTGCATATGTAGATAAGCACCGCAGAGAGCGAGGAGATATGCTCCTCACGTATCTTCCCCATTCGACGGACGATGAATCCCGGCGCGGCGTAAAAGACGGTTATAAGAACATTTTGCAGGGCAGTGAAGAACATATCAGGTTCTCTCCGGAATATCGGCGTAGCCATACTCGATGTCCGCGCCGCGAAGCAGCGAGAATAGGTCTGAGTCGGTCATATATACCGTCGACGTATTGTCGCATGGGTGTGCGCCGATGAGCGAGCCGCGCAGATCGGAATCGAGGAAAAAGCGTACATCTCCCGCGCTGCCGGACAGCAGACCGAGAGGAGAGACTGAGCCGGGGCGTAGAGCAAGATAGCGCCATAGCTCCTCCTCAGAGCCGAACGACAACTTTCTCAGACCGTTTTCGGCGGCAAACGCCTTGAGATCTACGCGCTTGTGCTCGCATACCGTTATCAGATAAAAGTGCTGCTTTTTGTCGTCGTGTACAAACAGGTTTTTCGTTCCAGCCTCGGGGTGCGGAAAATCTATCCCCTCACCCTCCTCGACGGTGAATATTGCGCGGTGGTCAAACCGTTCGTATTTTATCCCGCTCTTGTCGAGCAGAGCGAGTGTTTCCTCTTTGGTCATTACTACATCTCCGATACCTGATCAGCGCTTGAGCACCTGATCGAATTTTATGAGTTCTTTTCTGCCGACTTGACGGCGCGGACTATGCGGCTCGTTCCGAGGCGGTCTGCGCCGAGACGGATAAAGTCTGCGGCATCGGCGAGATTTTTAATCCCTCCGGCAGCCTTAACGCGCACCTCGGGTGCGACATATCTGCGCAGCAGAGCAACGTCCTCGCGGGTCGCGCCGCCGGTCGAAAAGCCCGTTGAGGTCTTTATAAAGTCAGCATGTGCCTCGCTGACGAGCTCGCACATCAGCTTTTTTTCGTCCTCACTCAGAAGGCAGGTCTCGATGATCACTTTTAATATATGCTCGCCGCACACATCCTTCAGCGCCGATATCTCGTCTTGTACGTAGTCTCGTCTGCCCTCGCGGAGCGCGCCGATGTTTATTACCATATCGAGCTCATCCGCACCGTTTGCAAGTGCCGCGCTGGCCTCGGTGATCTTTGCTTCCGTTTCGCAGTAGCCGAGAGGAAAGCCGATCACGGTGCATATGGGGAGTCTGTCTCCGACATATTCCTTTGCCCGCGCGACAAAGCATGGCGGGATGCATGCCGAAGCAACGCCGTATTTTATTCCGTCATCGAGAGCTTCCTTTATCATGCTCCATGTTGCATCCTGAGCGAGCAGGGTATGGTCACAGCGGGAGAGTATCTCGCCGACCGAAATGTCTCTGTTATCAGTCATGTTTTTCTCCGAATATATTATATAGCCCCGTTGTGATTTCGGGGCATGTATGCCGGCTGCTGCCGATGGTCTGACCGGATGGGTCATATCTGCTTGCGTACCGTTTTGTATTCGTCATAGGCGCGGTAATAGCGGCATCTTCCGCTGCGAGAGGAGAGCATTTCGCTGTATTCGTCCTCGTCGAGGCTCAGTCGGCAGGCGTACGAATCGTCTGCTTCGTCATAGTCATAAAATTCGCAGTCCTCGCAGCTGTACTCGGTCATGTTTTCCACTCGCCGTCTCACTCCTTTACGACAGATACGCTAAGTATATCACATGAAAGCGGCGTTTTCAATAGAAAATTTCATTGATTTTCAAATAATATTGACAAGTCGCCGCTGCCGCTATATAATCATCTCGAAATGAAATTTTCATGATGTGACCCGCACAGAAGACGTTGATCGGCTCGGTGAGCGGCGCATTTAGAAAGGATTGCCATGGAGAGCTATATAACCCCCGGAACATTCGGCAGTGCGCCGACCGCCGACAATTTTCGTACACTGTTTGATATACTGAATGAGCAGATAATTTACCGCAGACGCGAGGTCGACTTTGTCTTTCTCGGCGATTCGATATTTCAGCACTGGGACCTTGATCTGTGGTTTTCTCCCGATAAATACAAGGTGAATCGCGGCATAGGCGGCGATATGAGCCGATATATGCTGCTGCGCAGCGATGCGGATGTATTTCAGCTGCACCCGCACCGCGCGATAGTGATGGCGGGCACAAACGATCTGCTGACCACCGCGCCCGATCTATGGTGGCGGAAGCCGGGAGCGGATGAGGATAAGGTGATACCAGAGCTGCTCGGCAATCTCGAGGCGCTGCTCGAGCGTGCATCGGAGCACCCGGAAACGGCGGTGTCGCTCTGCTCGGTGCTGCCCGCCGACCTTTGCCCGCCGTTTGACAAGTATCGTTTTGCCGAGCTTGTTCTTCGTGCAAATCGCGGCATTCGCGAGCTGTGTGAGCAGAAGGGTACGCAGTATATCGACTTTCATTCGGCGCTCACTGCGGATGACGGGCTGCTGATGCGAGACGGCATAACGCACGACGGTGTTCATCCTTGCGGAGAGGGCTATGCAGCGATGGCGCACGTACTGACGAAAGCTTTGCCCGAACTCGGCGCGAGTTGACGCGGCAAATGGCGCAGCGTAGTGAGCTTGTACCGAGGCTATATAATGCCGAAGCATCAAACACACGATAATACCTTAATAAAAAAGACGGGCACTGCGGCGCGGGGGTATCTCCGTCGGCTGCAGTGCCTTTTATAATCTGCTGCGATGCTGCTTCTCCTAAACTGCACTGACGTGCTGTGAACGGCGCTGTGCGGTATATTTTACACTGCGTCGAATAGTAAAGATTAGACTGCAATAAATAGGAAGTCTGATAGAATAGGTAAACATATTAAAGCCACAGTCAGATGGTCATGACAGCACGTACTTTTCTCCCTCGGTGCTGCCGTCGGGAGCGGTTATCAGCGTTTTCATCAGCTTTACGCGTCCGCTGCCGCCGATATCTCCGATAGCCCCGAGATGGGTAACGAATATATACTTTGTCCCGAGTGCGGGCAGGATCGAGAGTATGCCCGCCATTGCCTCAGCACCCTCTGCATATGATGTTGTCTGAAAGGTCTCGTTGAGCAGCAGAAGCGAGCCGGGGGTAAGCACATCTATTATAGCCGAAACGGCTCGTACCTCGCCTTCAAAGCGACCTGCCGTGTCTCCGGCGATAAAGTCCTCCTCTGCCGAGGAAAAATGCGTATATACACCGCTGCGGATTGCCACGCGTGCGCTGTCCGCGCAGACCGGAAGTCCTGCCTGAGCGAGCAGCTGAGCGGTACCGACCGATCGGAGAAAGACGGTCTTTCCCGTTCCGTTTCCGCCGCGAACTATCATACCGTCCGTATCTGCGGAGAGGTCGAGATCGTTCGGGATTATTTCGTCGCCGATCTTGCCCTCGCAGAGCAGATATATGTCTCTCAGTGCCGAGTACCGGCAGTCGCTTTCTGTGATATCCGGATAGACGAGCGGAAGAGAGCCTGCCCGCACCGAATCCATCAGCGCAAGCGCACCCTCATAAAATCGAAGCTCTGTACCGAGTCCGTGCAGCATCGAATAGATGCTGTCGGTAACTGCGGTCAGCGCACGGTCAATGTCCTCGGTCGCCGCGGCGAGCAGTGCCGAAATGTCCTCTCTTGCGCTGCCGGGGAGGGGTAGAGTGCGTTCCTTTGTGTCGGTGTGCGCTTTTGTGCCAGTGTGTCCTTTTAAATCTGTATCTGTCGGCTTGGCGGAAGCACAGTTACCGTCAGTCGTGCCGTTTTCCGCACGCATCGGAAACAGCGAACCGAGCAGCTTTTTCAGTGTACCGCTCTTCTCGTCTATATTCAGCTTTTGCGCCCGCAGAGCATCAAGCTCGCGCAGGCGCTTTTGGTACTTTTTACGCTCCGCCTCGCGCTCTCGCTCATTGTCGCTTACTTCGCTTGATATGATGCCGCACAGTCCGACCTCAAGCTCCGGTGTTACCGTAATATCGGCGCAATAGCTGCGCTCCGACGGTTCACCGTAGCGGAATGAGTCAGAGATCTCCACTATCTCGCCGAGGGAGCTGTCTTCGACAAGCGATTCGCACAGCTCTCGCAGTGCGATCAGACCCTCGCTGTGTACGCCTGCGCGGTCGAGCAGCTCGGCTGTGCCGCTGAAAAACGATGCGAGCGAACGGGGAAACACTGCGGTTATTTTAAGCGAGGCACATGCACACTCGAGTCTTGCATCAGCTCCTGCGGAGGCGATGTGCGCGACACCCGAGCGAAGCTCGACCCAGTCGCTCTTTATCTTATCATAGCGGGTCAGCAGCGTTGACAGCGAGTGCAGCAGCTCGCGGTCGGCATCGAGATCCTGCAATATCTGCTGCCGATATATTATATCCTCGGAGGAGGCAAGCGGCATTTTCAGCGCTCTGAGCAGTGCGTCCGCGCGTCCCTCACCGGTGCACAGTCGGGCTATGAGACGGTCGAGAGACAGATCGTAAATTGTCTGCTCCGCGCCTGCCATCGGCTGCGGCTTTATATTTACATCCTTATATAAAAGGCTGATCTTCACTTTTTTACGAACCTTTCAGCAAGAGAATTACGGTCGAGACGGTATTTTTTCAGTATATCGAGGGCGTGTGAGCTTCCGCCGCCGTCCGTGCGACGTATCTTGTAGGTGCGGCTTTCGCCGTCCTCCGCAAGTACGACTCCGAGCACCGGGATTTCAGTGTCTTCGGGCTTCTGGTGCGTTACATATATACAGTAGCAGCCGCGCTCGAGCAACGTGTGCGCAAGGGAGGCGGTGCAGTGCTTTGCCTTTTCCTCACCGGTGGTTGAATAGGTCTCATTGAGAAGAACGAGCGATTCCGCATTCGCATTTTTCGCTATCTCGTCGGCGCGCGCCTCTTCGTCGGAAAAGCGTCCGCCGCCCCCGAAGCGCTCATCTCGCGGAAAATGTGTGTATACCGCGCCGAGCATCGGAACGGTCGCACTGCGTGAGGGGACAGGCGCACCCGAGAGCGCGAGCAGTACGAGATTTCCGACGGTGCGCAGATATGTTGTTTTGCCTCCGCCGTTTGCGCCGGTAAGGTAGAAGATGCGCTCGCGCTCGGTAAATTCTATATCGTTCGGAATGATACCCCCATCCTGCTTTTCAAGCAGGGTAATGTCATATGCGGAGTCGGCGGAGATACCGCCGCTCTCTGAAAAGCTCGGCATGCAGAGCGGTATTCCGGCACTGCGGACGCGAGACATCAGCGAGCTTATCGAGATGAGAAAATCAAGCTCGGGAATGTATTCGAGTATACTGCGGTCAAGCTCCGCCCCGTGCCGTTCCGCAAAGCGCTTAAATCCCGCGTAGCGCTCGCGGTCGAGCAGGGCAAAGGTCGAGATGAAGCCCTCGCCGAGCGGCGGATAGCTCCTCTCGCCCACAGAGTCGACCTCAATGCCGAGCCCCGACGCAAGAGTGCGAAGTCTCGAGAATATATCCGTCTGCTCTCCGCTCGAGTGGGAGATGTATGCAGTGTTCGCGGTCACGTCGCAGCGGTAAACCGCGTCCGCACCATGATCGAGCTTCTTAAGCTCGTTTGCAATGTCGGTATATTCCGAAAAGCCGAGCAGCTCTGCGCAGTGCGCGGAAAAGCGGTCGAGCAGAACCGAACCGATGTGCCCGGTTTGACCGACTGTACCGTTATATGCCTCATCCGCAGCGTTGTTTGCCGCGCTCGCTCTATTCAGCTCGGCTCCGAGTCGGAGAAACTCAAGCTCCGCCTTGAATATGCAGACGCTGAGAGCATTCAGCTCATCCTCGCACTCTGTCGTGTCGAGGCGCTGATACAGTCGTTCTATTCGACCGAGCAGCGCTTGCGCAACGAGCAGCTCGGACAGATAGCCATCCGAGCAGTGTCCGATAAGCTCCTGCCTAAGCGGCAGATCCTGCGGCGATGCGGGGCGGCGAACCACCTCGGATGCTCTGCCGGACAGCATTGTATCGAGGCGTAGATCAAGCGTTACTTCCGTCGGAAGGAGACGGCGAGGCTCGGTCGTATTGAGAATGCTTTGATATATTAGCTTTCTGTGCATAACGGTATTCCTATACTTGGATGACTTGTACTTTTGTGCGATGAGATATCGGCGAGAACGGCTTTGAATTAACGCATCATTTCCGTATCAGTTGAAATATTCGCTTTTCTCCGCTTTTTTCAGCTTTGCGCGTATCGCATCGGGGAGGCGGTCAAAAGCGAGCGAAATAAAGTAGAAAACGGGGAACGCTATGAGCGTAAGAACGACGAGTACGAGCAGGCTTTCGCTGCTGAGCGGCGACATTGAGAACAGAGCAGAGAAGAAGAAAATACCTACCGCAAAGAGCAGCAGCATTCCGATAAATAACACCCGCCTTATCGCGTCGAACGGGCGGCAGACGCGGAACAGCATCATAAAGCCGACGAGCGCTACGAGTGTCGCGGCGACGGTCGAGGTTTCGGCTGCGGGTATCTTGAATATGTGCGTAAACAGCATGGTAAGGAACAGTACCACTATATCTGTAATGGCTGCCGGCGCAGCGCTTAAGAGAACATTACGCAGGAATTTGCCCTTGACAAGGCTTGTGTTCGGCTCGAGCGCGAGCACAAATGACGGTATTCCGATGGTCAACATATTTACGAGCGTCAGCTGTGCCGGCGTGACCGGGTAACGCAGAGAAAAGATTATGGTTATCCATGCGATAAAGAAAGAGAATATGTTCTTGACGAGGAAGAGCGAGGCGCTGCGCTCAATGTTATTGATAACGCGTCTGCCTTCAGCCACGACCGCAGGCATAGCGGCAAAATCGGAGTCGAGCAGCACAAGCTCGGAGACCTGACGAGTGACCTCGCTGCCTGAAGCCATTGCAATGCTGCAATTGGCTTCCTTGAGCGCGAGAACGTCGTTTACGCCGTCCCCGGTCATAGCTACGGTATGCCCCGCCTTTTTAAGTGCCTTGATTATTACGCGCTTGCGCTCCGGCGTAACTCTGCCGAAAACGGTGTAATCCTCACACATGCCGGCGAGCTGCTCATCCGTTGCGATCGAGCTGACATCGAGATATTTCTCGCTGCCATCAATGCCTGCCTCTCTTGCGGCAGCCGAGGCTGTCACCGGGCTGTCGCCGGATATAACCTTTATCGCGACTCCCTGCTCGGCAAAGTAGCGGAAGGTCGCGGGAGCATTCTCACGTATGCGATTGAGCAGCATTAGTGCGAGCAGCGGCTCTGCGCCTGATGTATCAAATCCGTTTCCTGCAGCGCGGGCAAGCAGAAGCACACGGCTGCCGGTCTCTGCGAGCGAGCGGAAAAATGTTTCGTACTGCGCCATGCGCTCGCCGAGGATGAATTCGGGCGCGCCGAGCAGATAGGTCTGTCCGTCGTCGAATGCTGCGCCGCCGTATTTATTCTTGGATGAAAAGGGGAGTGTCGCCACGGCGGTACGATTTGTCGGGGTCTTAAAGCATTCGGCTATCGCGCGCATTGTCGCGTTTTCACCGCCGAGAGCGGCAGCGTAATCGGAGAGCAGAGAGCAGGCGAATTCCTCGCTCATCTGCGGTGCGCCGGGTACGGGCTTCATTCCCGTAACGGTCATTGCGTCGTCGGTTATCGTTCCGGTCTTGTCGACGCAGATAACGTCGGTGCGCGCGAGTGTCTCTATCGACTTCAGCTCATGCACGAGCGTTCTCTTCTTCGACAGACGAACAACGCTGACGGCGAGTGCTATCGAAACGAGCAGATACAACCCGTCGGGTATCATTCCGAGTATAGCTGCCGCAGTGCTGACGATGGAGTCTGTCCAGCTCATTCCGAGGGCATTGTGCTGCCGCGCAATGAGCAGTGCAGCCATCGGGATTATAGCCGCTCCTATGACATAGAGCAGCAATGTGAGTGAGCGCATCATGCCGCTTGATCTTCCGCTGCGCTTTGATTTTTTTGCGGCAAGTGTGATGCCGGAGGCAAACGATTCACGCCCTACACGTGTCAGCTGACATAGACAGCTGCCGCTGACGACAAAGCTGCCTGAGAGCAGCTCATCGCCCGGCTTTTTCAGTATCTCGTCCGATTCTCCGGTAACGAGCGATTCGTTTACCGATATACCGCCGTCGCGCACTACCGCATCTGCGGGTATCTGATCTCCCGCTCCGAGGGTTATCAGATCGTCGCGGACGAGCTCGACCGTATCTATCTTCATATCCCTGCCGGAGCGGCGAACGGTCGCGGTCGGCGAGGTCAGAAGCGTCAGCTTTTCGAGTGTCTTTTTGCTGCGTATTTCCTGAATTATACCGATGGCGGTATTGCTGGCTATAACGCAAAGAAACATAAGATGGTTAAAGGATCGGCAGGCTATCAGCGCTATGCCGATGATGATAAATATCATATTAAAGTAGGTAAAGATATTCGACAGAATTATCTGCTTTACCGACTTTACCGGAGATTTTACCGGCGTATTAATATCTCCTGCAGCAGCTCTCTGCGCCGCTTCATCCTCTCCGAGACCGAGTGCGATATCGGTAGGGACAAAGGGGCGCTGAGTCGGTGCGGTCTCTTTTGCTTTCTTTTTAAATGGCTTCATCGGTTATCAGCGCTCGGCTGCTTCTCCTTTAGTATTCTTGTTTTCGGTGCGGATACTATACATATATACGTGGCTGACATTTACTTGGGACGTAATATATACATTGCTCCGTATGCTTCATGTGTGTGCTTTAAATATAAGCGGATGATATATCGGACGCTCGGCATAAACAATAGTAATACCCGATGCATTAAAGCATTGCCGCACTGTAACCGCAACCGAGCTTTCCGAGCGCCTTGGTCTCTCGGTCGTTGCTCGAGAGTATCAGTGTCTGATCTCCGCAGGAGCGCTCAAGCTCCCCGAGCAGCGAAACGAGACGATCGTCGTCTATGCGGCAGAAGCTCTCGTCGAATATCATAACAGGGCTTGCACAGCGGCAGAGCTGCTCCGTTAGCGCCAGGCGCAGTGCAATGTATGCCGCGTCCTTTGTTCCGCCGCTGAGATAGCCGTCGTCAACCGTCCTTGAGCCGGAGGCGAGTGAAAAATGCATTGTAAAGTCGCTGTCGATGCCTACACGGTCATATCTGCCGTCGGTCAGTGCATGTGTTATCGAGCTGACACGTTCGGTAAGCTCGGGCGCGAGCATGCCGTGAATAGCGTTTCCGGCACCTCCGAGACGTTCAAGTGCAAGCATGATACCGTTATAGCGGCGCTCGGCCTCGGCAAGCCGCGCATCGTTCTCGCACAGCCGCTCCGCTATCTCCGCGAGCGGAAGCGAGGCGGCGCGAAGCTCAGCAAGGCTGAGGCGCAGCATATGGCGGCGCTCGTCGAGTGATGCGCGTGCGGACAGCTCGAATTCAAGCTCCTTCTTTGCATCTCTGCCGTAGCGTTCCGCTGCGCGTCTGCGCTCTGAAGGAGGAAGCTCGCTGTCACAGATACCCGCCGCGATATCCGGACGGATAAACGGCGCGAGCTGATCTATACGCTGCAGCTGCCGCGCGCGAAGCTCTCCGTCTCCGTCGTCTCCGCTTGCATCAAGCAGCTCTGCGCAATGCCTGTGCTCGGATTCAATCTCACCCAGGCGGATATTCAGCTTTGAATATGCGCTCATGGCATCGGAGAGGCTGCTCTTGCCCCATTCGGCAAGCCGTGCGTTCAGCTGCTCCTCAAGTTTATACAGCTCGTTCTCGGTATCGGTGTTGGAGGCGATAAATTGTCCACGACTGTCAAAGCTGCCGGAGCCGTACCCGCTGTCCGCATCCGTACCGTCATTCGCGTCATAGTCTCCGCCTGGCACGTATCCGTCCTCCGAATCATAGCCGCCGTATGCGTCGTCTGCATTATCCTCGTCGTCCTCTATACCGTCGTCATCCGCATATCCGTTGCTGCGGTCAAGCTCATCGAGCATACGGTACAGGTCGAGCATATCGACCGCACCGGTAGACATAAGCAGGGAATAATATTCGGATATTGCCCTTCTGCGCGCGCCAATCGTGATCGCCGCGACTATCATCGCGCACAGCGATACTCCGGCTGCGGCGAGCGTCAGCTTTGAGAGCCCGGACTGCGAGGCAAGATATGCCGTGCAGAAAACACCGAAAGCAAATACGGCAAGCAGTATCAGCGAGGTGATGAAATATATTCTTTTTCTTGTAAAGCTGCTCTCAATGCGGTGCTCGAGCTGCTCGGCGCCTCCGGCATTGCGTACGGCTTCACGCAGCTGTCTCAGCTCCGGAGTCTCGGTGCTTGAGCGCCTGCCGCCCGCCGACGCACCTGCGCGGGCGCGCGGAATAGCCGAGGAACCCGCGTGGGCGCGCGGAATATCGGTGCGTGTTTCGGTGCCGTCATGTTGAAGTGCCGATGCGCTCATGCTGCGGCGAAGCTCGCTTACTCTGTCGTCGAGGCCGCGCAGACCGCGGATATATTCCTCATCGGGGTAGAAACCGTTGACGGTTGCATCGTCCCTTGTGTGTTCTGCCTCCTCCTCAAGAGCAGCGATGCGCTCGCGCAGACTGTCGGCGCTCGAGGCGCCGAGCAGAGAAGCCTGAAGCTCGCAGTATTCGACGCGTCCCCGAGCGCGCTCTACGCGCTCGTCCGAGGCATGGCATTTTTCTTCACATACGCCGAGCTCGTTCTCGAGCTTTGCTATCTGATCCGCGCTTTCCTCGGCGCGGCTTCGCTCAAGCATCAGCTTGTCGTGCTCGCTCTGCAGCGTCGGGATAAGACCGCCTCCGCCGTTCTTGTGGCGCAGTACCGCTCGTGCGGCATCGAGGCGCGAAAGCGCCTTGGATATGTCAATGCTCTCGTCGGCAGAGAACATTATATTCTCAACCGCGCTGCCGAGATCCTTGCCGTCTACGCAGTGTCCGCCTATCTGACTGACATACGAGGTGGAGCGCATGACGGTAGCGCTGATACCGAATACAGTCTCTCCCGGGCTGCGCGGCAGACTCAGCTCGGCATAGGTCTCGCCGTCGAAAACTCGTACGCTGTCGCGGCGGCGATGGATGTATTCGCGTTCGATGCGTATCAGATGCGGCAGCGGAGTGGCGATTCTTGCTCTCTCGTCGTCGCTCAGCTCCGCAAGCAGCGAGCCTGCGGCTCTTCCTGTCTCGAGCGACGGAAAATGCTGTGCATCCGTGCGGGAGACAACGCCGTAGAACATAAAAAATATAAAGTCGGCAAGCGACGATTTTCCGGATTCGTTCGGACCGCAGATTACGTTTATACCGTCCGCGAGCGGAAAGGTGCGGCTGCTCAGCCCCTCAAAGGAATCTATGTGCAGTTCTCTGATGATCATAGTCAGGTGATACTCCTTTAGTCTCAGCCCGGTTTATTGGCGTTATGCTTTGCTTATACCGATACATGCGGCGGCACTCTGCCCGTTTCACTGTGCAGGATGCGCAGTACCTGTTCATAGCTCGTCGCGGTGTAGTCGGGACAAACGCCGAGATCGTTACGCTTCAGGTGCGGATTGTACCATATGGTGGTTATTCCGGCGTTTATTCCGCCGCGAATGTCGCTCGAGAGCGAGTCGCCTATCATTACCGCCTTGCTCTTGTCAAAGTCTGGTACGGATGCAAAAACAGCTTCGAAAAATTCCTTGTTCGGCTTCGGCGTTCCTACCTGCTCCGATATGAACAGCCCTTTGATGAGCTCACGGATGGAGGAGCGCTCGAACCGCCTTGTCTGTATCATTGTAATACCGTTCGTCAGGATATAAAGCTCTGCCTCAGGGGCAAGCGTGCGGCAAAATTCTTCTGCGCCCGGCAGAAGGATGCACTGGTTCGCGAGCGCCTCCTTGTAGCACCTTGAAAACTCCTCCGGGTCGGCGGCTATTCCGTGCGCATCTATTACGCGGCGGAAACGCTCGACGGTGAGAAATGCCTTTGTGACCTTGCCGAGCTCAAACTCCTCCCATAGGCTTTTGTTGACAAGATGGTATTCGTCGTACAGCTCATCCGTAAACGGATAACCGTAGCTGAGCGTTGTTTCGCGGAATGCGTTGTACTCGCTGGTGTCGAAATCAAAGAGCGTTTCGTCAGCGTCAAGAAAAATGTATTTGTATTTCAGCGGCATTATATTACCTTTCTTCGGCGTTCATATTAATCGGAAAATACGGAGGTCTGCTTTGCACTGCCTCGAGGTACGCCCCGAAATCTATGTTTGGAATCTATGTGTCGATTCCTGCTTGTGCCGGACGCGATCAATGCTTCGAGACGGTATGCGCTTTTTCATTCAGGGGCTTGGCTGTGCTTTTGAATGAAATTCCTTAAAAAGGATTGCTCCGTCAAAATCACGGCGTACTGTATTTATAGAATGCTATCGCCGCGCAGCGCCGACAGACCGTAGCGCAATGCATCGGAGGCTGTTCTGCGCAGCTCCGGATCGTCCGACTCGAGCTCGGGGCGCAGCGAGTTGTAGAAAGCACCGCGAACGGTCGGGTCGAGGTCGAGACCGTCACCCTCGGGCAGCGGCTCTGTATTCATGACAAGCTCTGCATAGAACAGAGACGGAGATATGTGGTCGAGTATCGCACTCTCGCTCAGCGCTACTGCGCTCGATAGAAATCCGGTCAGTACGAGTCTCAGCTGTGTTTCCTCACCGTAGCCGTGTGCGGCTATCTCGCCGTCTATCAGCGCGAGCAGGTCGGTATCCGAGCGTACGGTGCTTGTATCTACCGTCAGCGTCTCAAAGCGGCGGCGGGAGAAGCGCCTGCCTCTCGCGTCGCAGTCGAATACACCGCCGACTTTTTGCATAGTCGCGACTATCGCACCGCCGAAGCCCGGCTCGCCGAAATCATGTCCCTCGAGCGCCCCGGGATAGCCGTACCATGTTCTGCCGGTGCGTTTTATCCCGTCGCTGTTGTGGATATGTCCGAGCGCTATATAGTCAAAGCCGCTGCCGGATATATCCTCGGCAGTTATGGGACAATGGCGCGAGCTGCCGCCCAGGCAGCCGTGACCGCAGAGGATGTTTATGCGCGACGGATCAAGCGACGGAGGTTCGGAAAAAGGGCAGGAATCCATGTACGGCGCCGTAAAGGCGTATCCGTACACATCAACTCCGATATCGTCAAGCGACAGCTTTTCAAGCTCCGAGGAACGGAAGATATAGACGTTGCTCGGAAATTCCGTCTTTGCCCAAACGCTGCCGGGGGTGTACGGGTCGTGATTTCCGGGAGCGATAATTATCCTGCAATCCGAGCATGCCGCCATTTCGCGCAGCACGAGCGCTACTGTGTCCGGCGTTACAAATTCGCGGTCGAACATATCCCCTGCTATGAGCATTAGATCAAAGTGCTCGAGCCGCGCGTAGGTAAAGAGCGAGGACAGCGCGCCGCGCAGCTCGCTTCTGCGTGTCTGAGCTTTTGCAACATTTGCTATTTTAAAGGGTACATCGAGATGTATATCGGCTGTATGCAGTACCTTTATCATTTTCAGTGCCTCTCATTGTTTGACGGATGATTTATTGTCGAAGCCGTATCAAAGCTTCATCGATATTTGCGATATTTGCGCTGCGATATTACCGACATGAGCGATGCAGCTTCGATGTGTCGGATCTGAGTGCAGTTCGCGTAAGCGGCGCAGCGCTTGGCGCGGGACAAGGATTATGCTGAAATCAGATTACCTTGAGATATGTGAGCCTGCGGCGGACGTACGGCGCCCAGTCGAGGCTGCGTTGTATAAATTCGGTGCTGTCCGGCAGT
Source organism: uncultured Eubacteriales bacterium (assembly GCA_900545935.1). Classification (GTDB taxonomy): domain Bacteria; phylum Bacillota; class Clostridia; order Oscillospirales; family CAG-272; genus UMGS911. The sequence continues at coordinate 87,536 of URAP01000002.1, read as the reverse complement.
CCGAGCTCGGTGAGCGTGGTTTTTGCGTCTACCGAGAGCAGATATTCGCGTATCTCCTCCGGGTCGGGAAGTGCCTTTATCAGCTCTGCGATGCGGTCTGCATTTGCATCAAGTGCCGACTGCGTTATCTCGGCAAGGCTGTCGGGAGTATTCTCCTCGATAATGCCGTCGGTGAGAGTGCCGAATGTCGGGCGAAGCAGCTCTCGGTCGAGCGGCTTAGGGCGCAGCTGCGGGCGGGGATTTCTCTTGTAGCGGTCGAGCACGAATAGGGTAGAGACTCCGACCTGCTCGCCGTGGTAGGCGTGCCTCGGTGTTCCTATGCAGCCCATCTCCCACAGGTGGGACAGATGATGCTCCGCACCTGAGGCGGGGCGGCTGCTGCCCTTGAGCTGTATGGCTATTCCGGATTTTACGAGACAGTCCATGACACCGTGCGGATAATCGGGAGATGAGATATCGCAGTGCATCACCGTTTCGAGTGACTCATTTTCCAACTTGTATATATCGTCCTCTACCGTCTCGCTTGTAAGCAGCGATGTAAATATCCAGTCGAAGATGGAGACATATTTTCCTACGATATCGCCCACGCCGGAGGCGAGCAGCTCGCGCGGCGCGGAGGAATATACATCGTCGTCGGCAAACAGCGCGATCGGCGGCGCGGACGGAAATGTTACCTTTCTGCCGTGCCATGTCATTGCAGCGACACCGGAAGCAAAGCCGTCTACGCTCGCCGCGGTCGGAAAGGATACGAACGGTATCTTTCTGTCGTGTGCGGAGTAGCGCGCGATGTCGTGCACTGAGCCGGAGCCGCAGGCTATCAGTCCATACAGCTCGTCGCTCTTTATGCGCGATATGCAGTCGTCTGCCGCCTGCTCGGTAGCATGGCTTCCGGCAGGAAATACTATCAGCTCGTCGCCCGGGAAGGCTCTGCGTGCGATAGGCTCGGTGTTTCCGTCGCATACGACGGCATATGCGTCGCCGAAGTGCTCGCGAGCGTAGCTGCGGCATTCTGCGGCGCAGCCGCCGTTTATTACTATTTTCTCTGTTGAAGGCTTGTTCATTTATCCTATACTTTCTCGCATCGGTGCGCATTTTCGAGATGTCGGCTTTTCGTGACGGCGTGTGTTATGTTCTTTCTTGTATACTTGTGTAGATATGAGCTTGTCTTTTCTTTGCGGGCTTGCCGCTTTAAGCTATGCATTCATCATAATAGCCGCGGCGCAGCGCTGTAATATTTTGCAGCCGCACCGCATAGGATGCTATGGCAGAGTGAATCGGGTGTTGCCCGCTGCCAGTCAAAATATTGCAGGTGCCGCTCTTCCGGGACTCAGAGGGACGGTCACGGCATACGATATGCGAAAGGTTCGGTGACTCGTAATGTTTATCTACTCTATCAGGGCATCAAGCGTTAAGTTTTTCGGTGCGCTTGCGCTCTCGCTCATCACATTGTTAGTACTAATCGCCGTGATACCGGGCGGTGGGGACGTTACTGCCGATGCCGACGCTTCCGGCAAGACGATAGTGTACACCGGCGTTAAAAACAGCGGCGACGGAGCGGAATTCCTCGCTCAGTTCGGATGGGTCGTATCCGACTGTACCGAGAGTGAGCAGATAACCGTGCCCGCCGAGTTTGACGATGCGCTTGAGGAATATAATGCACTTCAGATAGAGCAGGGGCTTGACCTCAAGAAATACCGCCGAAAAAAGGTTGACAGGTATACCTATGAAATAACCAATTATCCCGACTATTCGGGCAAGGTCCGCGCGAGTATTCTCGTATATCGCGGCAGGGTCATCGGCGGCGATGTAAGCACGGCGGATGCCGCGGGCTTTACAGTTCCGCTCGCGGGCGGCGGAGCAAAGGGAGCGGATAAGCTCGGCTGACTGCTATGACAAGGATGTCGGCTATGTCGGGCTTTGCAGAGCACTGACACATCGTATGCAATACCGCGCAATCCGCTGCTTGCGGCTATCGCTTTCCGTTGCGGCAGCATTATACTGCGACGCTCCGCCGTTTTTTTTGATCTTATCGCTTCGGTGATGTACTCGAAATACTTTTACCGTCTCGACGATGCGCTTAGATAATGCTTGCGCGGCGGATGAGTATCTCGTCGGTTACCATGCGCGGGTAGTCGCCGCTGTCGGTGGGCACGGATGCGATGCGGTCGACGACGTCCATTCCGTCAACGACCTTTCCGAATGCGGCATAGTAGCCGTCAAGCGCCTTGCAGCTGTCGTCGAGACAGATAAAGAACTGCGAGGAGGCGGTGTCGAAGCCGTGGGTGTAGCTGCCGCTGCGTGCCATCGAGAGAACGCCCTTTTCGTGCGATATCTTGTTGTCAACGCCTGCCGCGCGGAATTCGCCGGGTATGTTCTGCTTTGAGCCTCCGGTTCCGGTGCCTGTCGGATCGCCGCCCTGAATCACAAAGCCGGGAACTATACGGTGAAAATGTATGCCGTCGAAGAAGCCCTCGCGAACGAGCTTCTCAAAATTCTCGCAGGTTTTCGGAGCCTCCTCGGGGTAGAGCTCGATGTCTATTGTATCGCCTGACTGCATTTCAAATCTTATCATTCCTGTTGTCCTTTCATTTCGGATAATTGCAAAAATATATCATCTTACATTATAACACGTATGTGTGTATTTTTCAAGCATTTTCGGTAACTTGCTTGCCCCGTCTTGCGGCAAAATCTTTTTTGCTTACGGCGCAGAGTCGACGAGGAGATTTCGGCATAGGCAGCTCTGCGGCGCATCGGGAAAAAATAATTAGTAATACACCAAAAAAAGCGCTCCCGTATTTCGTACGAGAGCGCTCTTTATGCGTGATACTATCATAGGCAGTCCCATTCTCAGCAGCAGGTGCTTTATCTGAGCCTTTGCCATCTTGTTTTCGGCGATGTTTTCGTTTTTCATTTTTACACTCCGTTTCGAAAAATAATAAAAAAAGCGTAAGCCCGTGTCTCCGGACTTACGCTTTCGCTACTCGATACGATGGTATTATATCATTTTTTATCAAGTAAATCAATGCCCGAACCGCCGAATTTTTTGCGGAAAGACAGCTGCTTATGTGAGAAAAAGAAACAAAAAAGGTATCGCGGCGGATTTATGAAGCGTTCATAATTTATTTCTATCACCGCAAAAGGTTGATGTTGCTTTTTGTGGAAAAATCTGATATTATAACCGTCCGAAAAGGCGTTTTTTAATCTAAAAACCGAAAAATCAGCCTTGGCGTATCTTGACATTTTAACTACCGTGTGATAAAATGTAATGCAAAGTACATAATTTGTTTCCATATTTTTTTATAACAACAGCAGGTACATAATGATTTCGATTATACGGCAAACGTATTTGTATTGTTGAAATTGCTCATTTGCTGTTGCTGTATACCTGCACTTCTACCCATCTGCCGTCGGCAGTATCATTTTATCAAACCGAGGATATGAAAATGGCTTTTTATTCGGATGAATCTCTTAAAAAATTTGATTCTAAGTTATACCTTTCATCCCCGACCATGCACGGTGATGAGCTGAAATATATGACAAGAGCATTCGAGACCAACTGGATGTCGACCGTGGGGGAGAATATCAACGAGGTCGAGCGCATTGCCGCAGCATATGCGGGCGTTAAGTATGCGGTCGGACTCGCAACATGCACGGCGGCGCTGCATCTGTGCGTTAAATCAGCAGGTGAGGAGCTTTACGGAAAGCCGCTTCTGGGTCACGGTACGCTCGAGGGCAGAACTGTGTTCTGCACGGATATGACCTTTGCCGCTGCGGCAAATCCCGTAGTTTATGAGGGTGGCAGTCCGATATTTATCGACACTGACGAAGCTTCGTGGAATATGGATCCGCGTGCTCTCGAGCGAGCGTTTGAGCTTTATCCCGATACAAGACTTGTCATTATGGCACACCTGTACGGCTTTCCGGGAAGAATTGATTTTATCAGAGATATATGCCATAAGCATGGCGCTATCCTTATAGAGGATGCTGCGGAGGCTATGGGAGCTACGCTCGGAGGAAAGCAGTGCGGCTCATTCGGTGACTATGCCGCCGTGAGCTATAACGGCAACAAGATAATCACAGGATCGTCCGGAGGATGCCTGCTTACCGGCAGCGAGGCGGTCGCTAATAAGGTGCGCAAATGGTCTACTCAGGCTCGTGAGGCGGCTGCATGGTACCAGCATGAGGAGGTTGGCTATAACTATCGCATGAGCAATGTTGTGGCGGGTGTTATTCGCGGTCAGTATGAGTATCTTAATGAGCATATAGCTCAGAAAAAGGCTATTTATAATAGATATAAGGAGGGATTGAGCGATCTTCCGGTCTCGATGAATCCGATACTTCCGGACTCGGAGCCTAACTATTGGCTCTCGGCGATGATAATAGATCCCGAGTATATGTGCCGTCAGGTCAGAGATGACGAAAACGCCATGTACATACCCGAGACGGGAAAATCCTGCCCGACGGAAATACTTCAGGCTATCCGCTCGGTCAATGCGGAGGGCAGACCGATATGGAAGCCCATGCATATGCAGCCTATCTACCGTATGAGTGAATTTGTGACGGTCAGCGACTCTGCCCGCGCGACGACAGATGCATATATATCAGGCGGTGTAACGGATGTCGGCTCGGATATTTTCGATCGCGGGCTCTGCCTGCCGAGCGATAATAAAATGACCGAGGAGCAGCAGGCTGTTATAATCGACATAATCCACAGATGCTTCGGCTGATGCAGCAGAATTCGGGAGGATCGGATGTACGCAGATGTTTTTAAAAGGGTGATAGATTTCTGTCTGTCATTGCTCGCGCTTATAGTGCTTTCGCCGTTCTTTCTGATCCTTGTACTTGCGGGCACGATAGCCATGCGAGGAAACCCGTTCTTTGTTCAGCCGCGGCCGGGTCGAAAGGGTACGGACGGCAAGGAGATAATATTTTATCTTATTAAGTTCAGAACAATGGATAACAAAACGGATGCGCAGGGAAGAATGCTGCCCGACGAAAAGCGGCTCAATGCCTACGGGCGATTTCTCAGAACGACCTCGGCTGACGAGCTGCCGTCGCTTGTGAATATACTTATCGGCGATATGGCGATAGTCGGACCGCGTCCGCAGCTCGTGCGCGATATGGTCTTTATGACCGAGGAACAGCGCCGCCGCCATACCGTTCGTCCGGGACTTACAGGTCTTGCTCAGATCAACGGCAGAAACAACATCAGCTGGGAAGAGAAGTTCGAGTACGACCTTATGTACATAGACCGAGGGATCACCCTTCGGGGCGACGCATGCATAATTCTTAAGACGGTCGGCAAGGTTCTCAGACGTAGGGATATCGTTCGAGACGGCACTGCCTCGGATATGGATTACGGCGATTGGCTCGTCAGCGAGGGCAAGCTTGATCGCACGGAATATGCAGAGGGACAGCAAAAGGCAAAGGACCTGCTCGGTATAAGGTGAGCGTTGTGTCCTCTGAGAACTCGTTGCCGTGAATTGTTTTTCGCATGGCAAGAGCATTATCAATATCTTTATCTCATCATCTAAGGAGGCGGATATATGCAGGACGGACTTGTCTCGGTAATTATGCCGTCTTATAATACCGGAAAATATATAGCCGCTTCGATACACTCGGTCATTGCGCAGACCTACGACCGGTGGGAGCTGATAATCGTCGACGATGCATCTACCGATGACACCGATTCCGTTGTTGCACCGTTTCTTACCGACGGGAGGATCAGATATATCAAGAATCCCGTTAATATGGGCGCGGCGCTGTCGCGAAATACTGCGCTGAGAGCGGCAACGGGAAAATGGATAGCTTTTCTTGACAGCGACGATATCTGGGCGCCGGAAAAGCTGAGCCGACAGACGGCGTTTATGCTCGAAAACGATTATGACTTTACATACACCGACTATATGATCTGCATGAACGGTGAGTGGATCCCGTATGTTTATGTCGGACCCGATGTCGTTGACCGCAGGAAAATGTATGATTATTGCTATTTTTCGACCATAACCGTGATGTATGACCGAGAAAGAATCGGACTTGTTCAGATAAGCGATCTACGGAAAAATAACGACTATGCAATGTGGCTGCATATTATAGAAAAGAGCAGCTGCCACCGGCTTCCCGAGTGTCTTTCTTATTATATCAAGCATGACGGCTCGGTCTCGAGCGGAAGTAAGCTCAAGCTGATAAAATGGCATTATCTGCTGTTTCGTATCGAACTGAAAAAGAATCCGTTCGTCGCAGCCTGCCTTACTGTGAGAAATCTGTTTTTCGGTTTTTTAAAGAAGATCAGATACAGAGAAAAGACCTCCGAGCTTCCTGCTATATCCTTGTCTTAGCACCGATATCGGTGTAATATATTTGTCATTAATAAGGAGTTATATATGTCGCTGTACGATGATATAGTAAACAGAAAAGAAAAGCTCGCGCTTATCGGACTCGGCTATGTCGGAATGCCGATAGCACTTGCGTTTGCAGCCAAAGGTCTTGATGTTATCGGCTTTGACCTCAATGCTGCAAAGATTGAGCTTTACCGTTCGGGCGTCGACCCGACAAAGGAGGTCGGTGACGAGGCTATCGGAAAAACGACCGTCCGATTTACCTCCGACGAGAGCGCACTGAAGGATGCGAAATTTCATATAGTCGCCGTCCCTACGCCGGTCAATTCAGACCATACCCCGGATCTCTCCCCGGTCGTCGGCGCAAGCGAGATAGTGGGTAGAAATCTGACAAAGGGCTCTATTGTAGTATATGAATCGACCGTGTATCCCGGCGTTACCGAGGATGTATGCGTTCCGATACTCGAGCGCGAGTCGGGCATGAAGTGCGGCGTTGATTTTAAGGTCGGATATTCACCCGAGCGTATAAATCCAGGCGACAAGGTTCATCGCCTCGAGAATATACGCAAGATCGTTTCGGGTATGGATAAGGAATCGCTCGATATCATCAAAAAGGTATATGATATTGTGATAGAGGTCGGAACATACCCGGTATCGACCATCAAGACCGCCGAGGCGGTCAAGGTCGTTGAGAACAGCCAGAGAGATATAAATATTGCGTTTATGAATGAGCTTGCCATGGTATTCGACCGTATGGGCATCGACACAAACGAGGTCGTTGACGGAATGAATACGAAGTGGAATGCGCTCGGCTTCCGCCCCGGACTTGTCGGCGGTCATTGCATCGGCGTTGATCCTTATTATTTCACATACGAAGCGGAAAAGCTCGGGTATCACAGTCAGATAATACTCAACGGACGTATTGTCAACGACAGCATGGGAGCTTTTGTCGCGGATGCCGCTGTCAAAAAGATGATTGAGGCAGGACAGGCTCCGAAAAAATCGAAGGTAGTCATTCTCGGTCTTACATTTAAGGAGAATTGCCCCGATACCCGAAACAGTAAGGTGAATGATATTATCCGCAGGCTCGGCGAATACGGAATAGAGCCGATAGTCGTTGACCCGTGGGCGAGCGAGCGGGATGCCGTGCGCGAATACGGCGTGCATCTCACGGAGCTTTCTGAGGTCAGCGGTGCAGACTGCGTAATAGTTGCTGTTGCTCATAATGAATTCCGGGCGCTCGGACTTAACGATATCAAGAGGCTGTATGCCGATATCCCCGACGACGAAAAGGTACTGCTCGATGTCAAGGGGCTGTACGGAATGGACGAGCTGAGAAGCTCGGGGCTTAGCTTCTGGCGCCTATAATCAATAAATTCAGACGGTTATTTCGCCGATTCTGCGAGAGTGTCGCATGTAATTTTCTTACGGCATTTTGCGGATCGGCGGAAAACTGTTATTTAACGTAAGGAGACGGCGATGTCAAGGGTTCAGGTCTTGGTAGCTACAATGCATCAAAAGGATTTTTCAAAGCTGCAGGAGATGAATATTCAGACCGATGCCGTTTTTGCAAATCAATCCGATACCGACCGCACCGATATCCGGAATGACGGCGGGTTTACCGCGCTCATGATAACCACCTCGACACGCGGTGTCGGCGTAAACCGCAATATTGCTCTTGAGCATGCGAGCGGTGAGATACTGCTGATAGCGGATGACGATATGAGATACATCGACGGCTATGAAAATGCGGTGATCGAGGCTTTTCGGCAGCTGCCGCAGGCGGATGCTCTCATATTCAATATTGATACCGTCGGCGACAGCATGGGCAGAAGAATGAACGGCGATATCCGCCGGCTGCATTTCTTTAATGCTTTCAACTACGGGGCGGCAAGAATAGCGGTTCGCAGAGAGCGCCTTACCGCAGCTCCTATCAGGTTCAGCCTTGATTTCGGCGGCGGAGCAAAGTATTCTGCCGGAGAGGATTCTCTCTTTATACGTGATATGCTCAGATGCGGCATGAAGATATTTACTTTTCCGAAAACCATCGCGACCGTAGATCAGAGCGATTCGTCATGGTTTAAGGGATACAACGAAAAATATTTTTATGATAAGGGCGCTTTCTTCTGCGCGATGAGCCGCAGGCTCGCACAGCCGCTTTGCCTGCAGGATCTGCTGCGTCATCGTAATATGTACGCTTCCTCCGGATTTGGTATAAAGGGGATATACTCTCATATGCGGAACGGAATAAAGGGCTACCGATCCGGGATGTCGTATTCCGACTTTACCGCAGGCAGATAAAGCATTTTTGTTAAATACACGGTCGTTCTACCGCATCCGAAAAACGGGAGATGTAAATGCGATACGATATTCTTTTTCTCGGCAGGCTTTTTCCGAGACAGCTCGAATCGGAAATAAAAACCAAGATGAAAACCGGCATGCAGGATGCCGCAAACGCGCTTCAATGGAATATTATAGACGGTCTTGATGCAAACGACCCCGGAACGGTCACTATCCTTGATTATCTTCCTGTCGATAGCTACCCGAGTGGGTATACCGACAGACGAATAGAGGAATATCGTTTTTGCCATACGTCGCAATATGAATCAGATGATAAGGTGGTCGGTTGTACGAATCTGACCGTTGTCAAACAGTTTGCCGATTACCGACCGTTTGCAAGAGAGCTGAAAAACTGGGTAAGAAAAAAAGATGACAGAAGGAAAATAATCATACTTTATACAGCGCTGCCGATGTTCCTCAGCCTTGCTAAATATGCAAAAAGCCTTGATCGCGATATTCTCACCTGCTGTGTCATTGCCGATCTGCCGGAATTTTCTTCCGCGATCGAGCTTCACGGTATAAGGCGGCTCTATAATATCTATCAGACACGTAAGACCGCAGCCCTTTACGGATATATCGATCGCTTTGTTCTGCTCACCGACAGTATGGCTCAAAGGCTGAATATAAGGGCGCCGTATATGGTAATGGAAGGCATTGCGCCTGATGATAGCGAGCCTGCCGCAAGCGGAATCGCCGAAAAATATTCAGGCGAAAAATATGTTCTATATACCGGAACGCTGAATTATTCCTTCGGCATCGGCACACTTCTTGAGGCGTTTTCTTATATTCCGGATGAAAGCTTAAAGCTGATAATATGCGGGTTCGGCGAAGCGGAGGCTGCAATATCCGAAATGAACGACAGCCGGGTGATCTTCCTCGGGCGTGTCGACCGAAAAGAGGCGCTTGCACTCCAGCGAGGTGCTTCCGTGCTGGTCAATCCGAGACAGAATAACGAGGAGTTTACAAGGTATAGCTTCCCTTCAAAGACAATGGAGTATCTTGCCTCGGGTGTCCCGGTAGTTGCGTACAGGCTGGACGGCATTCCGAGTGAATATGACAGATATATAAATTATGTGCCGGACGATTCTCCACAGGCACTTGCGGGAGTTATCACAGACGTATTAAATAGGTCTGCCGAGGAGCGCACGCTTGAAGGTGCGTGCGCAAAACGCTTTGTGCTCGGCGAGAAGAATCGGGTCAGGCAGGCAAAGCGCATACTTGATTTTTTGTCCGAATAGGTATTTGGTTTGTAACTTTGGTGGCATAATGATTGTTAGAGACGGGAAAAAAGCGATCAGTGCATTCGCACTGCTTGTTTTTTGGATATGGTCGCAGGACTTTTTGCTTCAATATTTGCGTGTTGTTTTTTCGAAAATACCGTATATAGGAGTATACAGAGATATAGTCTTTGATGCGCTGTTTATACTTCTGATAGTGTTGTCTATCCCGAAATTCAAAGTTCGTGCATGGGATATGTTCGTTATTTTGGCAATAGTTGTCGTTTTTATGGCAAACTGGATCTTCTACCGCGATGCGCAATACTATATAAACAGGTATATGGTAGATTTCCTGTTGAAGATTCTGCCGCTTTATATCGTAGGCATCAGTCTGGGTGATTCGCCGGAACGCGACAGAATAATAAAAATAATGGTAGTCTTGTCGCTGCTGACGATAGTGTCGGATATGGCATATAAGCTAATCCTCGGTGCTCCGATGAGTCAGATGGCGTCGCAGTATCAGGGGGACATGGATCGTGCCTACAAGCTGCTCCCTCATTGCTGCTTGATTGCTTATTCCGCCATAAAGCGTTCACGACCGATGCATGCCGTTGTTGCTGCTGCAGGATGCTTTTATATCCTTATGCTCGGAACGCGCGGTGCCGCTCTGATATGCATCATATTTATTGCGCTTCTCATGGCAGCCGGAAAGACATCTAAGTGGGCGATCACGAGAATCCTGCTTATATTCGGAGGAATAGGCGCATTTATTTCAAGCCCTCTTTATTTAAAGTCGATTACATGGATGTACAACAAGGCGACCAACCTCGGACTCAGCGTTCGTATCTTTGATAAGCTGCTCAGCGGAACCGCCGCAAATATTAACTCAAGGGATGTAATACAAGCAAAACTCCTTGATGCAATTGGCGTGCACCTGTTTGACGGATACGGACTTTGCGGCGACCGCGTTATCGCCGGTTCATATGCTCACAATATTGTTCTTGAGCTTTGGGTAGAATTCGGCTTGCTGATAGGAACGATGATTTTTTTACTTATTGCGATGACCTTGCTGCGAGGATATCTGAGCGCTAAAACGATAGAGTGCAAAGGACTTATTATTTCGCTTATCTTTGCGTGCTTTTTTAAGCTCTTTCTTTCCGGTTCGTATCTTGATGAAAAGTTTCTGTTTTTGCTGCTTGGATTGTGCGTTGCAGAGATACGCCGTGCGCACCCGCCGGGATATTTATATTGGTACAAAATTAATGATTAAATGATCAAAGAGGTGGATTTTCCGTGAAAGTGGCTCAGATAAATATGTTTCCGTACGGCAGCACCGGAAATATTATGCTGAATATTGCGAGAGCTGCCCGGCAGCACGGTCATACGGCACGCACGTATTCGACGGTACCGTTTGACAGATATGAAAAATCGCCCGAGAAAAAGCTCGAGGATCACTATTCTTGGGGCAGTCCGTTTGAGAATATGGTTCACTATTACCTCGGCAGCACCTTCGGCGGGAACGGACTTCATTCAAAGCACGGAACAAAGAAGCTGCTCGAGGATATCGAGCGTTTTTCTCCCGACATAATACATCTGCATAATCTGCATAAGTTCTGCATCAATCTGCCGATGCTCTTTGATTATCTGAAGCGCAGCGGTGCAGATGTGATATGGACACTCCATGATTGCTGGGCGTTTACCGGACACTGCCCGTATTTTGAGATGGTCGGCTGCGATAAATGGAAAACCTCATGCCATGACTGCCCGCAGCTCGATGTTTATCCGCGAAGCAGGGTCGATAATTCAGCACGGATGTTTAAGCTGAAAAAGAAGTGGTTTTCGGATGTCCCGAATATGACGATAGTTACACCGTCCGAGTGGCTCGCAGGGCTTGTAAAGGAGTCGTTTTTGGGTCGGTACCCGATAAGGGTCATAAATAACGGGATCGACCTGTCGGTATTTCGACCTGTCGAGTCCGACTTTCGTCGGCACCATTCTATCCCGCAGGAAAAAGCAGTACTGCTCGGCGTTGCGTTCGGATGGGGAGACAGAAAGGGACTCGATGTATTTGTTGATCTCGCACACCGACTTGACCGTGATAGGTATCAGCTCGTTTTGGTCGGTACAGACGAATCGGTCGACGCTCTGCTGCCGGATAATATTATCTCGGTACATAAGACACAGTCGCAGCGCGAGCTTGCGGAGATATTTACGGCAGCCGATCTGTTTGTCAATCCGACACGTGAGGACAATTATCCGACGGTCAATATGGAATCCATCGCTTGCGGGACACCGGTGCTAACTTTCAGGACCGGAGGCAGTCCGGAGATGGTCGGAGAGGGAGTGGGTGCTGTTGTCCCCTGTAATGATAATGACGCTCTTTACTCCGAGATCATCCGCATCTGCCGTGACAAGCCGTATTCCCGTGAGGCATGTATCGAGTACGCAAAGCGCTTTGATATGAATGAAAAATTTGCGGAGTATGTGAAGCTTTATGAAGATAGTACACATAGCACCAAACGCACCGTATAACGATAACTGGGGATATCAGGACAACCTCCTGCCGAGGTATCAGAAGAAGCTCGGTCATGATGTCACGGTCATTATAACAAATAAAATGCATACACCTGACGGGATTGCCGAGACAGTGTGCGGTGAGTATACACTCGACGACGGAGTGCATATCATAAGGCTCAAAACCGTTGATTATCATAACCCGGTGCTAACGAATATTATGTCAAAGCTGCCGGTGTACGGTTATCTCGAAAGTATCAAACCGGATTTTATCTTTTATCACGGGTTGAAGGGTGCGACTGTTTTTGATGCGGTGCGGTATAAGAAGCGTATCGCTCCGGAATGTGTTATAGTTCAGGATAATCACGAGGACTATAATAACTGTAATCTGCCGAGCGGATTTAAGGGCAGATTATTAAGAGGTTTTCAGCGCGCCTTTAATCGCCGCTCGATACGCTATGTGAGCCGTGTGTACGGAGTAACGCCTTGGCGGCGTGAATATGCGATAGATTATTACGGCATTCCGAGAGAAAAGACGGACGTTCTTATAATGGGGGCGGATGATGAAAAGCTCGGTCTTGCCGAGCGCAGCACCGAGCGTGAAGCGGTCCGTCGGGAATGCGGTATACCGGATTCCGATTTTCTTGTAGTGACCGGAGGCAGAATAGACTCCGAGAAGCACATTGATACACTTATGCAGGCGTGCGGTGATATGCCGGGTATAAAGCTGCTTGTGTTCGGCAGGGTCGAGGGTGGAATAAAGGATAGATTCGATTCACTGCTTTCTGAATATTCCAATATTATTTATGTTGGCTGGCTCGCTGCAGACGAGGTTTACAGATATTTTTTTGCAGCCGATCTTGTCGTTTTTCCCGGCGGACATTCGGTCATGTGGGAGCAGGCATGCGCTTGCAAGGTCCCGTGCCTTTTCAGACGCTGGGAGGGTATGGAGCATGTTAATAACGGCGGAAATGCCGATTTTATCGACGATGTTACGACAGTCGGTTTAAAGAAAAAGATTTCCGAATACAACGGCACAGAAAAATATAATCAAATGAAATCTGTTGCCGAATCGGATGCTACCGATATTTTTCTTTACAGCAGAATTGCAGAAAAATCACTTGAGTGCCGTAAAATGAAATGAAGATTATTGAGGTGAGCTGAATTAATGAATTCCAAAGAAATAAAAAACGGTGCCATGCTGTCATATTTACTTATCATTGTTAATACTTGCTATGGCTTGTTTTTTACGCCATTTCTTATTTCATCTCTCGGAGACGGCGAGTACGGAGTATACAAAATAATCGGGTCATTCATCGGTTCACTTACGATTTTAGATCTCGGTATCGGAAGCACCGTGCTAAGATTTGCGGCGAAATTTTATGCCAGCGACGAAAAGATAGAGCTCGGAAATTTTGCAGCTATGGCAATGATTGAAGCAACGGCTATTTCTGCAATTATGGTTTTAGTTTCGATTGCTGCATATTTTAGAATTGATAATATATACGATAGGTCGCTCACCCCGGCAGAACTCGGTAAGGCGAAGCAGCTGTTTTTGTTATTTGCAGTTATACTTGTACTGAGTACTTTTGAAAAGGTCAATTTCGGTCTTGTTGCGGGCTGTGAGCATTATGCTTTTGCCAACGGATTAAAACTGAGCAGATTAATTGCTAAGCTTTTGCTGTCGGTGCTTATTTTACATCGTGTTGCAGATTCTGCCGTATTACTTTGGATTGAAATTGTACTGCTTGTTATTGCGATGATTGTACAGTTAATATACTTTCGTAAAAAGATCGGCATTAGGATTCACTTGTATCGTTGGAATAAAAGCTTGTTTTTCGGCTCGTTTTTATATACACTGCTGATGTTTATTCAATCAGTTGCCGTACAATTCAACAGTAATCTTGACAATATTGTTATAGGGGCATACATCGGTGCCTCTGCCGTTGCGGTGTATTCGATAGGTCTGCAATTATATAATATGTACGAGCAGTTTGCAGTTGCATTCTCCGATCTTATGCTGCCTACTGTCAGTAAGCAGGTTGCGTCTAATGAATCTCTAAGCCGGCTTGAGGATACGGTAATTAAAATCGGAAGATTGGAATTTGCCGCTCTGGGCGGTGCTTTATGCGGATATATTGTTATCGGTAAAGAATTTATTCGACTTTGGCTCGGAGACGGTTATTCCTTTGCCTGGATAGTTGGTCTGCTGTTGATGGTGCCTACGACAATACCGCTCGTACAAAATGTTTGTCTTTCTATTTTAAGAGCTCAGAATAAAATGCTGTTCAGAACTGTAGCGGTTTGTGTAATGGCGGTATTTAATCTTTTGTTTACGCTGATAGGGGTACCTAAGTACGGCCCAATAGCTGCCTGTATCGGTACTGCAATCGGCTTGATTGCGGCGAACATTATTGCTATGAATATCTACTATGCGAAGGTGATTAAATTAAACATTGTCCGGATTTTCGCCAATATTTTCAGCAGAATATGGCTTTGCTGCCTGATATCCGCAGGCGTTTTATTTGCTGTTAATCGTGTCGCTACCGGCGGATGGTTGATTTGGATAGCTAAGGCGGCAGTTTTTGTTTTAGTTTATGCCGCTCTTCTTTTTGCTATCGGATTTAAGGATTATGAGAAGACATATCTGCTAAATATGTTCAGGAAAAAATAATTTTTTAGGAGTACCTAAATGAAGAAAAACAAGATTTGCCTGATTACTTTTCACACGCCGATAAATTACGGTGCTGTTTTACAGGCATATTCACTGCAAAAATACCTTGAAATTTATTCGGATGATGTGAAGATTATTGATTACAATACAGAGCATTTGCGCTCACTTTATCCGCTTTGTGTCAAGCCTTGTTCTCTGAAGGAATCGATTTTGTTTTTGGTGAACCTTCTGTACCTAAGAAAAAAAAGAAGTAAATTTTCGAAGTTTTCTTATTTCGTTTCAAATAAACTTAGCTTAACTAAACGCTATGAATCGTTTGCTGACTTATATAATGCTCCCCCTGAAGCCGATTATTATTTTACAGGAAGCGATCAGGTCTTCAATCCCGGAAGAATCAAGGAGGAGCGAAGAGCTTTTTATCTTAATTTCGGTTCGCATGAAACGAAAAGGATTGCTTATGCCGCCAGCTTTGGTGTCGGATCTGTTCCGAATGAAAAAAGAAATGAGATATCGTCATATATATCTGAGTTTTATCGCGTGTCCGTGCGGGAAAACGATAGCGTTAAAATATTTGATGAGTTGGGATTGGATAAACCGTATGTGGTTTTGGATCCGGTTTTCTTGAATGATATTGATTTTTGGAGAGAAAACTCCGAAGCATATCCAATATTCAAGGAACGCTATTTGCTCTATTACAGATTAATGAATTCCGCAGCGGGAGATTATGCCGCCAGAACGGCGGCGAAGAAAAAAGGCTTAAAGCTTATTGTCGTTACCGATGGATTTCTTAAGTGGAGGGCAGATTCTGTACTGCGTGACGTCGGTCCGTCCGAACTGATATATCTGATTGATAATGCAGAGTATATTGTTACAGACTCTTTTCACGGTGTTGCGTTTTCGATTATTTTTCAAAAGCAATTTTTGCTCTCGGACTTCAGCCCGACAATTTCGAGACGTGCAATGAATTTGATGGAAATGCTCAATATCGAGCAATGTGCATGCCTAAACGGTAATACCGGCGATGCCGAAATTGATTATTCAAACGTAAATGTTTTACTCAATAAGTATATCTCCAAATCAAAATTATTTATTGAGGACACATTCAAATGATAGTTTTTATGGAGAAAAAATGAAGATCGAAGAAATACATGACTGTTGCACCGGATGCGGTGCTTGTATGTCAGAGTGCCCTAAAAAGTGCATTGAGTTCACGTTTGATGACGAGGGTTTTTATTTTCCGAGTATTGACAAGAATAAATGTATCGAATGCGGACGTTGTGAACGGGTATGCCATATTTTAAATCCATTAGTGCACGAGGACAATATTGAAGCAAACAGCTATTACGGATATTCACTTGACCGCAACATCAGAGCGGCAAGCTCCTCGGGCGGCGTGTTTTCTTGCATTTCACGCAACATTTTGGCTGAAAACGGAGTCGTATACGGAGCAGCCTTTGATTTTGATACTCTAACTTTGAAGCATACCTCTACAGACCGTGCCGCTCTAAGTGCTCTTGCCAAGAGCAAATATATCGAAAGCTATATGGGGAACACTATTGCCGATATTAAAAATGATTTGAAAAACGGAAGAACGGTTTTCTTTTGCGGAACTCCGTGCCAGGTTGCGGGAGTGAGGAATGCGGTCGGCGAAAACGAAAGGCTTATTCTTTGTGATTTTGTTTGCCACGGAGTTCCGTCGGCTCGAATTTTCAAGGAGTATCTCAAAGGTAAGCTGCATAAAAACGAAAAGCTGTCAGAGCTTGATTTTCGCCCGAAGGATAACGGTTGGACCGATATATATATTCGCTTAAAAACCTCTCGTACGGAATATTTCATTCCCCACAATCTTGATTTATTTTATAAAGGATTTATTACTGAAAATGCTTTTTTGAGAAGATCATGCTATGAGTGCAGATATCGTCAAAACCATTTGTCCGATATAACGATAGCTGATTTTTGGGGATACCGTGATTATAATCCTGCCATTAGCGACAATAAGGGCCTTTCGCTCATAGTTACTAACAACGCAAAGGGCAAACGTATTGTTGAATCGCTTGAAAATTTTGAACTTCATAGGATTGACAATCGCTTTTCCAAATATGCATTTGCCGCAAAAGATTATTCGAAATACTTGGAGCTTCGCAGTCGGTTTTATTCGTCCTATCATAAAGTCGGCTTTAAAAAAGCGGCAATGCAAACCTATATGAAAGGCTATCATTTATATATTCGTCGAGTATGGCGTAAGATAAAAGAAATGTATAAGGATATTAAAAAAAAAGATAGCTGCTATATTCAACGCTTAAAAAAAGCGGCAAGGATAAATCTTTTTTGCTTACTCCCTTCAACCACTGTACTTATGTTTCATCACATTGATGACGGCTGTATTAACATAAAAAGCGGATGTAAACTGTCGAAAGAGAGTTTTTTGAGTATTCTTGATTCCGGCATTGATTTTATTTCTATGGAGGAATATGCAAAATTTGATTTTTCTGCAAAAAATTCTTGTGTCATTACCTTTGATGATGCATTGAGCGATGTTTTCAGAGTGGCATACCCGGAATTGAAAAAAAGAAGAATTCCGTTTACTGTTTTTGTGATAACGGATTTTCTGAATAATGATGGATATATTTCGGATTCCGAGTTACTCGAAATGGCTGCCGATCCTTTGGTTACTATCGGTTCACATGGTGTAACCCATGAAGTGTTAAGCGGAATGTCGGAGGAGAAGCAGCTTCTTGAACTATTGCAATCAAAAGAGATTTTGCAGAATCTGATAGGAAAGGAAGTGCACTATTTTGCATATTCTCATGGATTGTTTGACAAAACTTCCCTGAATATTCTTAAAGAAAAATCTTGCTATAGACTTGCGTTTGTTGCCGGTGGAGGTGTTACCAACAGATTTTCTTCAGCTGATCATTATATCTTACCTCGAGTTGATTGTGAGGATGGATTGGACACATTTAAAATTATAAATGTATTCGGAAAAAGCAAGTTGATTTATAGGCGCTGAAAATAGCGGAATATAAAATGCGTATTTCTTCTTAGCATTTCGGTTGTATAAGCTGTATAGCGAAAATTATTGATAATTTGCTTATTGCAATAATAAGTAAAATAGGGTAAAATAGTTATTGATTATATTCGGAGGTATAAAATGTCACTGTTTAAAGATAAAACACTGCTGATAACCGGAGGAACGGGTTCTTTCGGCAATGTTGTTCTGAATCGCTTTCTCAAAACAGATATCGGAGAGATAAGAATTTTTTCCCGCGACGAGAAAAAGCAGGACGACATGCGTCACGATTTTCAGATGAGAATGCCCGAGGTCGCTGATAAGATAAAGTTTTATATCGGCGATGTGCGCGATATCGGCTCTGTCCGCTCTGTCATGCACGGCGTTGATTACATATTCCATGCCGCAGCTCTGAAGCAGGTACCGTCCTGCGAGTTTTTCCCGATGGAGGCGGTTCGCACGAACGTAATAGGAACCGATAATGTTTTGACGGCAGCTATCGATGAGGGCGTTGAGTGCGTTATATGCCTGTCGACCGATAAGGCGGCTTATCCTATCAACTCGATGGGTATGACAAAGGCTATTGAGGAGAAGGTGGCAATTGCAAAGTCTCGCATGTCCGGCAAGACTAAGATCTGCTGCACGCGCTACGGAAATGTTATGTGCAGCCGCGGCTCCGTAATTCCGCTTTGGATCGACCAGATAAAATCAGGGAATCCCATCACGGTTACAGAGCCGAGCATGACAAGATTCATCATGAGCCTTGAGGAGGCGGTAGATCTCGTTCTTTTTGCTTTTGAGCACGGCGAAAACGGCGATCTCCTCATTAAAAAGGCTCCTGCCTGTACCATTCAGACTCAGGCTGAGGCTGTCTGTGAGCTATTCGGCGGCAACAAGGACGATATCAAGGTTATAGGCATTCGACACGGCGAGAAAATGTATGAGACGCTGCTCACGAATGAGGAGTGCGCAAAGGCTGTTGATATGGGTGATTTTTATCGAGTGCCTGCGGATAATCGCGGTCTCAACTATGATAAATACTTCAAGGAGGGTGACGAGGGGCGAAATACCCTTACCGAATTCAACAGTAATAATACCCGTCGTCTCGATCTCCGCGAGACGATAGACACCATTGCTTCGCTCGACTATATCAAGGAGCGGCTTGCCGAGGACTAATGCGTCTCATAATAGCGGCTGCAAATTTTGAATTGGCGCGGCACGCTGTACAGTATCGTGATATATGATAAATCAGGAAGGAAAAATCTAATGACCCTTGATAATCAAGCAAAATGGAAAGATAACGGCAAGCTGAAGCTGCTTATAATAGTAGGAACAAGACCCGAGATAATTCGCCTTGCCGCAGTAATTAAAAAATGCCGTCGGTATTTTGATACCATTCTTGCGCATACCGGACAGAACTACGATTACAATCTTAACGGCGTTTTCTTTCATGACCTCGAGCTCGACGATCCGGAGGTTTATCTGAATGCCGTCGGAGCCGATCTCGGCGAAACAATGGGCAACATCATAGCCAAATCCTATCAGCTCATGGTCGATATCAAGCCGGATGCCGTGCTTGTGCTCGGCGATACCAACTCCTGCCTCTCGGTTATCGGCGCAAAGCGCCTGCATATTCCGATATTTCATATGGAGGCGGGCAACCGCTGCAAGGATGAGTGCCTTCCCGAGGAGACTAATCGACGCATAGTCGATATCATTTCGGATGTTAATATGGCATACTCCGAGCACGCACGCCGCTATCTTGCCGACTGCGGTCTGCCTAAGGAGCGTACGTATGTTACCGGCTCGCCGATGGCTGAGGTGCTGCACGCAAATCTTGAAAAGATCGAAGCATCCGACATTCACAAGCATCTCGGACTTGAAAAGGGAAAATATATACTTCTTTCCGCACACAGAGAGGAGAATATCGACACCGACGCGAATTTCAGGTCTTTGTTCGGTGCTGTTAATAAGATGGCTGAAAAGTACGATATGCCGATACTTTATTCCTGTCATCCGCGCAGCAAAAAGCGTCTCGAAGCCTCGGGCTTTAAGCTCGATGAGCGTGTTATCAGACATGAGCCGCTCGGCTTTCATGATTATAACTGCCTGCAGATGAATGCTTTTGCGGTAGTTTCGGATTCCGGAACGCTTCCTGAGGAGAGCAGCTTCTTTACAAGCGTCGGGCATTCCTTCCCGGCAGTCTGCATACGCACATCCACCGAGCGCCCCGAGGCGCTCGATAAAGCCTGCTTTATCCTTTCGGGGATCGACGAGACCGGGCTGCTTCAGGCAGTCGATGTTGCCGTCGAGATGAATAAAAACGGCGACCTCGGAACTCCCGTGCCGGATTATACCGATGAGAATGTAAGCGATAAGGTCGTAAAGATAATTCAGAGCTATACCGGCGTTGTTAATAAGATGGTATGGAGAAAGAACGGCTGATACAGCCACGAACAGATGAAAGGCTTCGGATTATGAATATCTTGGTTACCGGTGCAAAGGGAATGGTCGGAACGGCGCTTTGCAACAATCTCAGAAATATTCGCGACGGAAAAAACAGAACAAGACCCGGCATCTATGTGGAGGAGATATTTGAATATGATCTTGATTCCACCGAGGCGGAGCTTGATGAATATTGCCGTCGGGCTGATTTTGTATTTAATCTTGCCGGTGTAAACCGTCCTGAGAATCCCGATGAATTTATGCAGGGCAATTTCGGATTTGCCTCCGTGCTGCTCGATGCACTCAAAAAGCATGGAAATATCGCGACCGTAATGCTCTCGTCGTCGATCCAGGCGACGCTTTCGGGACGCTTCGGAGACAGCGAGTACGGCAGGAGCAAAAAGGCGGGGGAGGAGCTGTTTTTTTCTTACGGCGAGGAGACCGGCGCAAAGCTTGCGGTCTATCGTTTCCCTAATCTTATGGGTCACAGCCGACCGAAATACAACAGCGCCGTGTCGACCTTCTGCTGGGCTGTCGCAAACGATCAGCCGTATACGGTAAACGACCCGTCCACCGAGCTTGAGCTGCTGTATATCGACGATCTTGTGGAGGGAATGTTCGATCTGCTCGAGGGCAGAGAAACGCATTGCGAGTTTGACGGGGTCGAGACCGTCCCGACCGAGGGCGGCAGATATTGCTGCGTGCCGGTGACTCATCGTGTTACGCTCGGCGAGATAGTCGGATTGCTCGAACAGTTCAAGGCTCAGCCGCAGACGCTTATGATGCCGAAGATGCCGGAGGGCTCTTTCGCAAAGAAGCTGTTCAGCCTGTATCTCACATATCTTCCTGCGGAAAAATTCAAATACGGACTTAAGATGAATTGCGACGAGCGCGGCAGCTTTACCGAGCTGCTGCATACCGAGGACTGCGGTCAGGTAAGTATAAATATAAGCAGACCCGGTATAACGAAGGGACAGCATTGGCATAATTCAAAGTGGGAGCTGTTTATTGTTGTCTCCGGACACGGGCTTATTCGCGAGCGTAATATTAATACCGGAGAGACCGTTGAATTCGAGGTCAGCGGAGATAAGATCGAGGCAGTGCGTATGATCCCGGGATGGACGCATAATATTATTAATCTCTCGGATACCGAGAATCTTGTTACCGTTATGACCTGCAATGAGATCTTCGATCCCGAAAGACCAGATACATTCTTTGAAACAGTTTAAACCGGGGCGGCATAAAAGTTTCGCCTTTTTGCCTGCCATCAAAACGATAAAAGGTGCAGTTAAAAAACGAGTTTTTTAACTGCACCTTTATTTATGTCGGTATTGCTGCCGAATCTTATTCTTCTACCGGCAAATGACCATAGTCAAAGCCGCAATGCGAGAGAAATTCGCGCGCCATGAGGGTGGCTCCTATCTGATTCGGATGAACGCGGTCCCATGCGATTATCGCGCTGTGCTTATGCTCAAAGAAACGGTCATAGGCTGCCTGAAAATCGACAAGCTCGCAGCCGTATTCGGAGGAAAGTCGGCGTACGATGTCCGAATATTCGTCCATGCGTGCGCGCATACGGTCGGCGCGGCACGGCTCCATAAAATACGGAGTTGCAAGGAAAAGCCGAAGTACCTTATCGCGTGTGCGTTCGATCATCTCGCGCAGATTATGCTCGTATTCGTCGGGAGTGCATGCCTCGCTCGGAATTCCCGGAACATCAAACTGTCTCCATACATCATTTATTCCGATGCAGATGCTGACATAGTCCGGCTCGAGTGAGAGCACATCGCGGTCATAGCGCTCGAGCAGGTCGCGGCTCGTGTTACCGCTGATGCCCGAATTCGTAATTCTGAAATTAAGCTCGGGATACCATGTATAGAGCATGTTCTCAATAACGCGGACATAGCTGCGTCCGAGATTGTCGAACAGCCCCTCGCCGACCGGCTGAGCACTGCCCATATCGGTGACGGAATCACCCGCAAAAACTATTCTGTTGAGATTTTTGAATATCATCGCTTATTCCGGCTCGTGCGAGCCGCCTTTCGTTTATATGCGTTGTATTTGGTTAGCTGTCTTTGCCGTTTCGGGAACCGGTTGCCTTCCCGATACGGGCTTCTCCGGGCAGCATACAATATGTATCGCCGATGAGCGGCAAAGGCGTGTGTCGATATGACAGAACTCAATCTCCGTCGAGCGCGTCGAGCATTGCAACGCGGCGCGCGTGACGTCCGCCCTCATATTCGGTATCTATAAAGCAGTCGACGATATCCGCAGCAAGCCCTGCGCCGATAACGCGCGCGCCGAAGCAGATAACATTTGCGTTATTATGGCAGCGTGTCAGGCGTGCGGAGAAAGTATCGCTGACACATGCTGCGCGTATGCCCTTGTGCTTGTTTGCGGCGATGCTCATGCCGATGCCGGTACCGCAGACGAGTATTCCGAGGTCGGCGTTGCCCGCCTGAAGCTCGCGACAGAGCTTGTCTGCATATTCGGGGTAGTCGACCGATTTCTCGGCGCTGTCGCATCCGATGTCGGTGTATTCGATCCCACGGGCGGAGAGATGCTTCAGGAGCTCTGCTTTGAGCGGATAGCCTGCGTGATCGCATCCGATAACTATTCTTTTGTTTCCCATAGACTAATTTCCTTTCGGTATTTTTTATTATAATATGGTGCAATATCAGGCGGCTGCAGCTTTTTCGTCATTCGCGTGTGCCGTATTGCTTTAGAATATAATTAGCGCATGGTTATTGCTAATCCTCTATACCGAGACGCTCGCGCTCAGCCTGACAAGGGCGGAAGTAGTCGGGCGAAAGGGTAAGGTCGGTATATTCGTTTTCACACGGAGTGCCCGATGCGTTGCGCTCGCGCAGCAGCTTGTCTGCAAGAAGCGCAACACCGGAGGCGGACGGCAAAGGATTGCTGTTTTTTGTACAAACAATATCATCAGGGCAGAGTGCCGTAACTGCGGGGACTTCATCGCCGCAGATAATTACCTGCTCACCGCGACTGATAAGCTCCTCGGCGAGCTCGGTGCAGCTTATCATGCGATCGTCGCAGAGCCTCGTAATCTCGCCGCCGCACACACGGTACAGCGCGTTATAGACGTTGCCTCTGCGGCAGCCTATTACCGGACAGATGATCGTTCCGTCCTCGGAATTCGAGTGACAGTAGGCAAGCGAGGTGAGCGATGATGTTCCGACGCATGGCCTGCTCGAGCCGAACGCAAGCCCCTTGACAGTCGCAGCGCCTATGCGCACACCGGTAAAGGAACCGGGGCCGACCGAGCAGGCAAGCGCGCCGATATCGGCAAGAGTAAGTCCGAGCGAGGCGAGCAGCTCATCTGCCATCGGCAGCAGCTGCTCACTGTGCCTACGGCTTGCCTCCATCGAGCTTTCGCCTATTATTTTTCCGTTATCGCCGACGGCGACCGAGGCGGTTGCTGTCGAGCATTCAAATGCAAGTATCTTCATTATTTCGATCATACCCCATTGAGGCTCTCCTGATTTTTTCTTAATATCGAATCGTACTACTCCCGAGTAATGAGCGAGACGGTAATGTCTCTGCCGTCCCCGCTGTACGGTGCGAATTCCACCTTGTAATAAAACGGCGGGAGAGCATACGGTATCCGTTCGCTCCATTCGATAGCCATTACGCAGTCCGAGTAGTCGTAAAAGCCGATGGAATAGAGATCATCCTCGCCGCTTATTCGGTACATATCGAAGTGACAGAGATCGACCGGCTCACCGCGATATTCGTTGACTATCGTATAGCTCGGGCTCTGAACATGCGCCTTTGGCGCAAGTACCGAAGCCATGCCGCGGATAAAGACCGTTTTTCCGGATCCGAGCTCGCCGTACATCGCGACGAGCGGCGTGCGGTCTCCGAGTCTGTTGTATGCATCCTGCTCATTCGGCTCGGTGCTGCCGCCGATAAGCGATAGAATTCGTTTGCCGAGCTCCGCGCCGAGCGCCTGAGTATCCCGCTCGGTCTGCGAATGCATTTTTTTAATTATGATCTCCGGCATACTGTCTCTCCTTTCAATGCTTTCTGCGGATGTAACGGGGTAATGCCGATATATCGGTTGTCTGCCGATACGCATCAAATTTTATACCGATGCCGATTTTCAACAATTGATATAATTATATCACAGCTTTGTCTCCAATAAAAGACCTTTTTCCGAAATTTCCGTGCCAGTCGAGGTTCTTTTTTTACGAAGAATGGCTGTCGGCAGAAATACGGCAGCCGAGTAGATGAGGATATACAGCGTTATAGAAGCGCATATCCCTGCGGTCGTGCCGCCGAGCTGCTCCACGAAAGCGCTGATTGGCGCGGTGCGGCAGATCACCGAAAGCATGCATGCTGTCGCGGCGGGCAGGCAGATGTCGGTTGAAAAGCAGAGTCGAGGACGGATGATGTGCAGCAGCCGAATCAGACTGAGAGCACTGTTTACAAGCTCTGTTATATAGACGGTAAGTATGTAACCCGCCGTGCCGAAACGGGGAAGCAGCACAATAACGAGCACGATGCTCATTGCAGAGTCGAGTATATTCACCTTCATAGAATACAGCTGCTCGCCGAGACCCTTGAGTATACCGTCTACCGCGCTGTCAAGGTACATTACCGGTATAAGCGGCGCGAGCAGGAGTATGTATCTGCCGGAGTCTGCGTTGTTATACAGCAGCTCTCCGAGATGCCTGCCGAACACGAGAAATATCCCTGCCGTTCCGATGGAAAATGCAAGAGTAAGGCGAAGCACCGTGTGGGCTATGCGCTCTATTCTGCCGTCGTTTCCTCTCGCCGCCTCCTCCGATACCTCGGGAACGAGCAGCCCGGACACCGAGGCGAGCAGCACCTGCGGGTAGAGTATCACCGGGAAAGCCATTCCGTGCAGGATTCCGTACTGTTCGAGCGCACCCTCGCTTCCGCTGCCGAAACGGCGCAGTCCTGACGGTATCAGCATGTGCTCGAGCGTCAGCAGTCCGGAGCGCATATAGGAGCTTAGCGCCATTGGCAGCGAGATGGAGAGCATCCGCCGTGTAAGTCCCGGCAGCCGTATGCCCTGCGGCGGGAGATGTTGTGTTATATCCCGATAGAAGATGATGATCCCGACGGAGAAAGCGATAAGCTCGCTGAAAGTGATCCCGAGCGAAACAAGCGCACACGCCTCGGGCGCGCCGGAAGGCATAAGTGTCCGGAACAGCAGAACGGTAAATAGGATCCGTGCAAGCTGCTCGCCTATCTGGAGCACGGCGCTTTTTCCGACCCTGCGAACGGCGTGCAGATAGCCGTAGATCCCTGAAGAGAGCGAGAGCGGAAGCAGACTCGGAGCGAGTATTCTCAGCGACCGTACGGAGCCGGCATCGCCGATAAGGCAGACCCCGATCGGGTATGACAGAGCAAGCATCAGAAGTGTTGCACAGCCGCCGAAGCAGAGCGAATAGGCGAGGCAGCGCTTCATCACTCCGCGCACCTCATCTGCGCATTCGTGTCCGATGCCCTCCGCGCAGAGCTTAGATGCTGCAAGGTTTACGCCGGAGAGCGCAAAGGTGGAAAAGAAGCCGTATGCGGAGGTAATCAGCGAAAAAAGCCCTACGCCGCCCGCGCCGAGCACCCCTGTTATATAGACGTTAA
This sequence comes from uncultured Eubacteriales bacterium, assembly GCA_900545935.1. GTDB lineage: Bacteria > Bacillota > Clostridia > Oscillospirales > CAG-272 > UMGS911. Next base: position 61,367 of record URAP01000002.1, on the reverse strand, counting down.
AGCCGACACCTACCGTCCGCATCAGCAGCGAGCAGACGGTTAGCATTGCCGCGCCGCGCAGAAATACGAGCCCCTTTTTTCCTATCCTGCCGCAAACCTTGCATTTCAGTTCTTGAAACATATCAGACCTCCGATGCTTTTTGTGTGCCGACAATGCCTTTTGTGCGCTGTAGATGCTTTTTAATGGAAATGATATGCAGCGGCGCTTGTACGAAAAATTCAGAATTCGGGCGCATATGTACGCTGTGTAAAGAATTATGAATTTTTACGATTTTGGTATTGCAATTTCAAAGCCTTTGTAGTATAATCAATTTATATTAAGTCAAGCTGTAATTTATGATGATAAATCAGGGAGGGATTATTATGGCAATCAAAAACGAATATCTTGCATCGGTTTACAAGAAGACCTGCGAGAAGAACCCCGACCAGCCCGAATTTCTTCAGGCTGTTGAAGAGGTCCTGACTACCATCGAGCCAGTTATCGAGCGCCGCCCCGACTATGTTAAAGCGAACATCGCCGAGCGTATGGTCGAGCCCGAAAGACTCATCAAGTTCCGCGTGAGCTGGGTAGATGACAACGGAAACGTTCAGGTCAACAAGGGCTACCGTGTACAGTTCAATTCCGCTATCGGTCCGTATAAGGGCGGTCTGCGCTTCCATCCGTCCGTAAACGAGTCTATCATGAAGTTCCTCGGCTTCGAGCAGACCTTCAAGAACTCGCTCACCGGCCTCCCCATGGGCGGCGGCAAGGGCGGCTCAGACTTCGACCCCAAGGGCAAGAGTGACGGAGAGATCATGCGCTTCTGTCAGAGCTTCATGACCGAGCTTTCCAAGCACATCGGCGCTGACACCGACGTTCCCGCAGGTGATATCGGTGTAGGCGGACGCGAGATAGGCTTCCTCTTCGGTCAGTATAAGAGACTGCGCAATGAATTTACCGGTGTTCTTACAGGTAAGGGACTCACCTACGGCGGCTCTCTCGCAAGAACCGAGGCTACCGGCTACGGTCTGTGCTACTTCACCCGTGAGATGCTCGAGCATGCGGGACTTTCGTTCGACGGTTCGACCGTTGTTATCTCCGGCTCCGGTAATGTTGCTATCTACGCAGCAGAGAAGTCTGCCTCTTTCGGTGCAAAGGTCGTTGCGATGAGTGATTCCTCCGGATATGTATATGATGAGAAGGGTATTGATCTTGCTGTTATGAAGCAAATCAAGGAGGTCGAGCGCGCAAGAATTTCCGAGTATCCGAAGCGTGTGCCCGGTGCTACCTTTACTCCCGGCTGCTCCGGCATCTGGACCGTCAAGTGCGATATCGCGCTCCCCTGCGCTACGCAGAACGAGATCGACCTCGATTCCGCAAAGGCACTTATCGCAAACGGCTGCAAGGCGGTTGCAGAGGGTGCGAATATGCCTTCTACCACCGAGGCTATCAACGCATTCCAGCGGGCAGGTCTTCTTTTTGCTCCCGCTAAGGCTGCAAACGCAGGCGGCGTTGCTACCTCCGGTCTCGAGATGAGCCAGAACTCCATCCGTCTCTCTTGGACCTTTGAGGATGTTGACAAGAGACTGCATGACATCATGGTCAACATCTATGCCGCTGCTTCCAAGGCTGCTAAGGATTACGGCTGCGAGGGCGACCTTGTTGCCGGCGCAAACATTGCCGGCTTTGTTAAGGTCGCAGACGCGATGCTTGCACAAGGCGTTGCATACTGATAATATTTTTATACCGCTCGGTCAACCGGGCGGTATTTTTTATAATCCATCTGCCATATAAATACATTACCGTAGGTTGACGACATTAATTTGCGGGTTTAGGGTTAAAAAAACGTGTGATTAATGTTAAAAATGCTTGAAAATCGTGGCACAATATGATATAATTGTAACAGAAAACGGTTCTTTCGTATTCTCATAACAGAAAGGTCACGGTTAATGTATGAAAAAAGGTAAGAACAGCTACGACGACATAAGCATTCCGGTCTACCTCTTTCATCAGGGTACAAACTTTCATGCATATGAGCTTCTCGGATGCCATGAGCGCTCGGCGAGGCGCGGCAGATATGAATATGTCTTTCGTGTGTGGGCGCCGAATGCCGATTCGGCGGCGCTTGTCGGCGATTTTTGTTCATGGGACAAAGGTATTCCGATGGTGAGGATATCGCAGGGCATATGGGAGTGTGTCTTTGTATCAAAAAGTCGATTGCGCGGCAGCTTTTATAAATTTCGTATAGAACGCGGAGGTGTTTCGCATCTCAAGAGCGACCCGTATGCCTTTGCGTCTCAGACACTCGAAAACACCGCCTCGATAATATCGTCACCGCTCTCGCTCGGGCATACCGACAGCGAGTGGATGGAGCACCGTCGAGAGTTTTTTTCGGACGGCGAGCATTACTATCCGTCTCCGATGAATATATATGAGCTGCATCTCGGCTCGTGGCGTACGCGGGACGGCGCCTCGACCTCAGACGGTGGGCATTATCTCGGTTACCGTGAGATCGCCGATATGCTCGCGCCGTATCTGAGAGACATGGGCTATACACATGCCGAGCTGATGCCGATAGCGGAGCACCCGTTTGACGGCTCGTGGGGCTATCAGATATGCTCCTATTATGCACCGACCTCGCGTTTCGGAGCGCCCGAGGATTTTGCCTATTTTGTCGATCGCTTGCACGAGTACGGTATCGGCGTTATACTCGACTGGGTCCCCGCGCATTTTCCGAAGGACGAGCACGGTCTGTACGAGTTTGACGGCGGACCTCTATACGAATATCAGGGCGAGGACAGACGTGAGCACAAGGGTTGGGGCACACGCTGCTTTGATGTCGGTCGGTGCGAGGTTCAGAGCTTTCTTATCTCGAATGCGCTGTTTTGGCTGCGTGAGTATCATGTGGACGGGCTGCGCATAGATGCGGTAGCATCCATGCTCTATCTCGACTATGACCGCAAGCCGGGAGAGTGGATACCGAATATTTACGGCGGGAACGAAAACCTTGAGGCTATCGCCTTTTTCCGAAAGCTGAATTCCGCTGTCTTTGCCGAGTTTCCCGATGTGCTTATGATAGCGGAGGAATCTACCGCCTTTCCCGGCGTTACTAAGCCGGTTTCCGAGGGCGGGCTCGGCTTTAATTTTAAATGGAATATGGGCTTTGCCAACGATATGTTCGAGTATATCTCGATGGACCCGATTTATCGGCAGTATCATCATTCAAAGCTGACATTTCCGATGATGTATGCCTACTCTGAGAATTTTATTCTTCCGGTGTCGCATGATGAGGTCGTACACGGAAAGCGCTCGCTCATAGGAAAGATGTACGGCGAGTATGATGAAAAATTCGCCATGATGCGCGCCTTTATGACATTCCTGATGACCATGCCGGGAAAGAAGCTGACCTTTATGGGCACAGAGTTTGCCCAGTTCCGTGAATGGGACTACGAAAATGAGCTTGAATGGTTCATGCTTTCATATCCGCGGCACGCTGAGATGCAGAGATATCTGCGCCGGCTGAATCATCTATACCTCAATTCGCCGGAGCTTTGGCGGATAGACGACGGATGGGACGGATTTTCGTGGCTCGAGGCTGACCGTGCACGGGATAATGTAGTTGCATACAGACGGCTCGACGGGCGCGGAGGCGAGCTTATTGTAGTGATAAACTTCTCACCGGTCGATCGCCCCGATTATCCCATTATGCCGCCGAGACACGGAAAATACCGCATACTCCTCGACTCGGACAGATACGAGTTCGGCGGCGGAGAAAAGATAAACTCCGATCTTATCAAGACCGAGAACGCACCGAGCTCCTCGGATATCGGCAGAGCCGGTGCTACCGGTACAAGATCCGTGGGAGAAGCAAGGAACGAAAAGGCTCCCGCATTACTGCGCCTGATGCTTCCCGCATACTCTGCGCAGATATTAAAAAAGACCTCAAACAGAGCACGCCCGCACAAATCGGTATCAAAGCCCGAGAGCGCGTGCGGCTGCGGATATAACAACAGAAAGGATTCGACATGTACAGAAAATCTGAATGTGTAGCAATGCTTCTTGCCGGCGGTCAGGGCAGCAGACTATATGCACTGACCGAGAGAACGGCAAAGCCTGCCGTCAGCTTCGGCGGCAAATACAGAATTATCGACTTCCCGATGTCCAACTGCGTAAACTCGGGGATATACACCGTCGGTGTGCTCACGCAGTATCAGCCTCTCGTGCTGAACGAATACATAGGTCACGGCAGCCCATGGGATCTTGACCGTGCGCAGAGCGGAGTGACCGTACTCCCGCCGTATCAGGCAAAGAGCGGCGGACAGTGGTACAAGGGCACGGCAAATGCGATATATCAAAACCTGCGCTTTATCGACCGCTACGATCCGGATTATGTACTTGTCCTGTCCGGCGATCATATATATAAGATGGACTATTCCAAGATGCTTGCGGCGCATAAGAAAACGGGCGCGGATGCGACCATCGCCGTGTTGCGCGTTCCTATGGAGGAGGCGAGCCGCTTCGGAATAATGAATACAGATGAGGATATGCGAATAACCGACTTTGAGGAGAAGCCGAAGCATCCCAAGAGCAATAACGCGTCCATGGGTATATATATCTTTAATACCGCGCTGCTACGCGAATATCTTATTCGAGACGAGGCGGACAAGAGCTCGTCGAACGACTTCGGCAAGAATGTTATTCCCGCAATGCTTGCAGACGGCAGACGGATGTACGCATATCCCTTCAGCGGCTATTGGAAGGACGTGGGGACTATCGCGAGCCTCTGGGAGGCGAATATGGATCTGCTTGGCTCCTATCCGGTATTTAATCTTCGCGACAGCGAATTCCGCATCTATTCGCGTAACGAGGCAAGCCCGCCTCAGCATCTCGGCGTGGATGCGCACGTGACGAACAGTATCGTTACCGAGGGCTGCGAGATCGACGGCGAGGTCGAGAACTGCGTGCTCTCGAGCGGCGTTCGCATCGAGCGCGGCGCACATGTCCGCGACAGCGTTATAATGAACGATGTCGTGATCGGTAAGGGCTCTAATATTGAATACAGTATTGTCGATTCGGATACCGTTATCGGCAGCGGCTCTGTCGTCGGCGAGCCTAAGGAGGGCGGCGGTGATGTCACCGTTTTAGGAGGCGGAATACACCTCGAGCCGAATACTGTTATCCCCGGCGGGGCAATGGCGGATGAAAAGTACATCGAGACCCATATTGCCCATAATGTCGAAAAGTAAAACTACGGAGGATAGAGATGGCTGCATCAGGAATCATATTTTCAAATGTCCATGACGAAAAGCTCCCTGAACTCACCGATCGGCGCACCATCGCCTCGGTGCCCTACGGATGCCGATACCGTTTTATCGACTTTGTTCTGTCTAACATGACAAATTCGAATATAAATAATATCAGCGTTATCACCACCAACAACTACCTCTCGCTCATGGATCACATCGGCTCGGGTAAGGACTGGGATCTTGCACGCTCGAACGGCGGTATAAAGCTGCTCCCGCCGAATGTTACCCCGCAGGCATACGGCACACGTTCACCGTCGGTCTCGCGCCTTGAGTCGCTCAAGGGTGTGAACTATTATATTGCTGGAATTCAGGATGAATATGTCATTCTTGCGGATTCCGACGTCATCTGCAATATTGATCTTTCGGAGGTGCTTGACGCACATATCGAGCGTGACGCGCGAATGACCATAGTTGCTCATCGACTAAGCCCGGAAAAAGCCGTGTCATCGAGCGGACATATGTTTCACGAGGGTGAGAGCGGCTTTGTTTCGGAGCTTGCCGTCGACCCGTACGAGAGCGATGAGCCTTGCTATGAGAGTCTCGGAATGGTCGTTATGCGCACGTCGACTCTCCGCAGGATGATAGCCGAGTCGATTTCTCACAACTATACCAGCTTTACCCGCGATATTGTCGCGCGGACGCTCCGAGAGCACGGTGAGTCCGGCAGAATTGCTTTATATCACTTCGACGGCTACTATGCTATGATAGACTCAATAGAGGCGTACTACCATCACAGCATGGATCTTATCACCGATGAACGCGTCCGCCGTGCACTGTTTGCGGTCAAAAAGCGTCCGATACTGACCAAGGTTCGCAATTCGCCGCCAACATATTACAGCCCGTCGTCTTCGGTCAGGAATACGCTTATCGCCGACGGCTGTGTTATCGAGGGAGAGGTGGAGAACTCCATCATATTCCGCGGCGTTCATGTCGGACGCGGCTGTCGTATACGCAACAGCATTATCATGAATAATACCGTCTGCGGAGAAAATGTTTCGCTTACGAGCGTTATATCTGACAAATATGCCACCATCCGCAGCGATATAACTCTCGCGGGTGCGGAGACGAGACCGTTCTATATACCGAAGAATAAGATCATCTGATTTTACCGCATACGGCAAATCGTCCGACCGCTGTCGGACGCTGTATATATTGTGTTAGGAGACCTGATATGAAGATACTTTATGTTGCCTCCGAGGCGCTCCCGTTCGCTGCATCGGGCGGTCTCGGGGATGTTATGGGCTCGCTGCCCTCTGCCGTCTCGTCATGCCTCGGGGAGGGCTCGGATGTCCGCGTTATCATGCCGATGTATAAATCGGTCAAGGATAAATTCGGCGCGTCACTCTTTTTCGAGCGTGAAATATACGTTCCGCTCGCGTGGCGCAGACAGTTCTGCGGAATATGGAGCACCGAGCGGAATGGGGTAAAATATTACTTCCTCGATAACGAGTTTTATTTCAAGCGCGATTCGATGTACGGCAGCTTCGACGACGGCGAGCGTTTTGCCTTCTTTTGCCGCGCCGTACTCGAGGTAATGGGTGCCGTCGGCTTCTATCCCGACATTCTGCACGCAAACGACTGGCAGAGCGCGCTCTCTATAATCTATCTAAAGAGGAAGTACGAGGGGATACGCGAGTATTCCGGCATAAAGACCGTCTACACCATTCATAACATAGAGTATCAGGGCAGATACGGCTTTGATATACTCGGCGATGTGTTCGATCTTTATGAGTGGGACCGCGGCATAGTCGAGTACGACGGCGACATCAATCTTTCAAAGGGCGCGATAGCGCTCGCCGACCGCGTCACCACCGTATCGCGCAGATATGCGGAGGAGATAATGAATCCGTATTATGCGCACGGACTATCGCACATTCTCGAGTCCTGCCGCTATAAGCTCAGCGGCATCGTAAACGGCATCGACACTGACTATTACAATCCCGAGACAGACCCCGATATTCATTATCATTTCACGGCAAAGAGCCTTGCGGGTAAGACGAAAAATAAGCTCGAGCTGCAGAAGAAATGCGGCTTCGAGCCGGATAAGAACGTTCCGGTAGTCGCGATGATCTCGCGCCTTGTTGCTCACAAGGGATTTGATCTTGTATGCCGAATAATCGACGAGCTGCTTGCGGCGGACAATATTCAATTCGTACTGCTCGGAACAGGCGAGAGCGATTTTGAACAGTTCTTCCGCGGGCTGTCGCAGCGTCACCCCGACCGCTGCTGCGCGATGATAGAGTTCAATAAAGAGCTGTCAAAGCAGATATACGCGGGTGCGGATATGTTTCTCATGCCGAGCAAGAGCGAGCCGTGCGGGCTCTCGCAGATGATAGCATCGCGCTACGGCACCGTTCCGATCGTCCGCGAGACGGGCGGTCTCTACGATACCATTCACGCCTATAACGAGTACGACGGCAGCGGAAACGGCTTCTCGTTCGCCAATTATAATGCACATGAGATGATGGCTACCGTTCGCTATGCCGAGAGTATCTTTGCCGACCGCAAGCGTTGGAATGCGCTCGTGCGTCGGGTCATGGGCGTTGATTTCTCATGGAGCTCGTCGGCGCGTCAGTACGTACAGCTCTACGAATCCATGCTCTGATGCAGCTGCAAGATACATTTGCGCGGATCGGCTTACGCAGTGCATTCTGCATTTCGAATGCATCAAGGGTGCTGCGTGTCGAGCAATGATCATCTTGTAATGCGGCGCGGTTATGTACATGAAGGCAGCCCCGCAGCATTTATTATCCGATAAAAACTATTAGAAAGGTCAGCAGATGAATAACAGCGAAAAGAAAAACGATAAAAGCAACGAAAAGGTAAGCGAAAAGAAGAATACAAAAAAGACCAAGGGCGTCGCGTCGGGCGGCAAAAACACCGTAAGCCGTGCAAAAAAAATGATAACCGAAAAGACCCGCGAGATAGGCGACATGGTAGGGCAGGCGGCAAAGCAGGTAACGGCGCCGCTCGCCCGCGGCTACACGCTCCGAGAGCGGCTCGAGCATAAGCTCTCGGGCTATTTCGGCACAACGCCGGACACCGCGACCGAAAAGCAGATATACACGGCGGTAATTCTCTGCGTAAAGGACATGCTTCTCGACCGCAGAGGCGCATATAAAGCGGAGATGAAGAAGCAGCAGTCAAAGCGCGTATACTATATGTGTATGGAGTTTCTTATCGGACCGTCGCTGCACAATAACCTCGTCAATCTCGGTATCGAGGATGAGATGCGCACAGTTCTCTCGGATATCGGCATATCGCTCGAGTCACTCTATGCGGCAGAGCCGGATCCGGGCCTCGGAAACGGAGGTCTCGGGAGACTTGCCGCGTGCTTTATGGACTCGCTTACAACACTCTCATATCCCGCAACCGGGTTTTCAATTCTCTATGAATACGGTCTGTTTAAGCAGAAGATAATTGACGGAAATCAGGTCGAGCTGCCCGATACGTGGCTTGAGGGCGGCGACGGATGGCTGATTCCCCGTACAGATAAGACCTTCTCGGTCCGCTTCGGCGGCAATGTTACCGAGAGCTGGGAGGGCGACCGCCTGACCGTTACTCACGACGATTACGATGAGGTAATAGCCGTTCCGTACGATATTATGATTTCGGGCGCAGGCTCCGAGGCTGTTAACAATCTGCGTCTGTGGCGCGCCAAGAGCAGCACGAACGTCAATATGAGTCTGTTCTCGCAGGGACAGTACGAGAGCGCAATGCACGAAACAACGAATGCCGAGCTTATCTCTAAGGTGCTATATCCCTCGGATGAGCACGACGAGGGCAAGCTGCTCCGTCTCTCGCAGCAGTATTTCCTTGTCTCCGCATCGCTTCAGTGCATTATTGCCGATCACCTGCGCGCATACGGTACGCTGTATAATTTTGCCGACAAGGTCGCTATCCATATCAACGACACGCATCCGGCGCTTGTTATTCCCGAGCTTATGCGTATACTCATGGATATTTATTCATACTCGTGGGACAAGGCGTGGTCGGTCGTTACCGAGGTGGTTTCCTACACGAACCATACGGTCCTCCCCGAGGCGCTTGAGAAGTGGAATGTCGGTCTTTTCAAGCTGAAGCTGCCGAGAATATATATGATAGTCGAGGAGATAAACCGCCGACTCTGCGCCGATCTGTGGAAGCTCTATCCCGGAGATTGGGACAGAATATCCCGCATGTCGATAGTTGCGTATAATCAGGTCAGAATGGCAAATCTCAGCGTTGCGGCATCACATACCGTAAACGGTGTTTCCGCTCTGCACTCAGAGATACTCAAGGATTCGGTATTTCATGATTATTACAAGGCTATGCCGTATAAGTTTACAAACGTAACGAACGGTATCGCACACCGCCGCTGGCTATGCGAGTCGAATCCCGGGCTTACCGCGCTGCTCGAGCGCAAGATAGGCGACGGCTTCCGTCTGCATCCGGAGACGCTTTCCGATTTTGCCGCATATGCGGATGATACCGCCGTGCTCGATGAGCTTGCGGATATCAAACGAGAGAACAAGGCGAGATTGGCTCAGTTCTTCTCCGATCGCTTCAATGTAAAGGTCGATACCTCGTCGATATTCGACGTTCAGGTAAAGCGCATTCACGAGTACAAGCGTCAAACGCTGAACGTCCTGCGCATAATCGCACAGTATAATTATCTGCTTGAAAATCCGAATGCCGAATTTGCTCCCGTAACCTACATTTTCGGCGGCAAGGCGGCGCCCGGCTACTATCTCGCAAAGGATATAATCAAGCTGATATGGAGTCTCGGACGCGAGATAGAGAACACTCCGCGTGTTCGCGAGCTCATCCGTGTAGTATATCTTGAGGATTACAGCGTTTCCAACGCCGAGTTACTTATCCCCGCCTCTGATATAAGCGAGCAGATCTCGCTTGCGGGCAAGGAGGCGAGCGGAACCGGTTGCATGAAATTCATGATAAACGGCGCGCTCACCGTCGGTACGCTTGACGGCGCGAATGTTGAGATGAATGATGCTGTCGGCGACGATAACATCTATATCTTCGGACTTGATTCCGCAGGTGTTTCCGAGCTTTGGAAGCGCGGCTACGATTCGAGCGAATATTATCGTAAGAATCCCGCTCTGGCAGGCGCGATGAATTCGCTGCGTACCGGCTTTGCGGGTAATCGCTTCCCCGAGCTTGTCAACTACTTTATGTTCAGTCACGGCGTTTCCGATCCGTATATGTGCTTTGCGGATTTTGAGTCGTATATGAACATAACCGAGCGGATGCACCGCGACTATCTCGATACCCGTGCATGGCAGCGCAAAGCTCTGCTCAATATAGCAGGCGCGGGTTACTTCGCTTCCGACCGAAGTATTCGCGAGTATGCAGACAACATTTGGCATATCAAGCCGGTCACCGAAGAATAAGTAGGATAATTGATTCCGAAAAGGATCGTTAGCGGCGATTTTCTGCAGCGATAACGCTCTCACAAGAGAATACGGCAGGGGCTCGGAAAACCGGGCTCCTGCTGCGCTTGTTTTGATGACGTCTGTGCCGTGGTGCACCGTGCATGTCATATGTGACAATGATCTGCCGAAAAGCATGCTTGATATTATTTCAAAAAAATACAGTGGAGAAAACATATGCTGCAATACCGTAAATACACCGAAATAATAACGCCGCACAGCCATAGCGCCGTACGCCGAAATGCGGCTTGTACCGATTCGTTCGGTCACACGTATGAGTGCTCGAATAAAGTGTCGCCCGCCGGCGCGTTTCCGTATGATGCCGCGCTGACCTTCTCGCTCGGCTGTTCGGATATACCCGAGCGAGCTTCGCTTTATATCCATGCCGACGGTCTGTCGTCAGGTAAGGGAGAGCAGGGAATGCGGCTCGCCATGGAGCGCTCGATGTGTGACGGAGGCTGCTTGTTTTTCGTACGTATTGAACGCGGCGTACTTGCCCGGCTGTCGGAGGGCGGTTTGTTTTACTACCGATACGAGCTTGATTTCCGTACCGATACGGACAGCGACTACGACGAAGGTGTAGCAGGCAGAGCACATTTTTGCGGCGGCAGTGACGGCTCAAGCGATTTTCTTTGGCTCGGCGGTGAGGCGGAGCAGCCGCAGCCCATGTCCGATGGGATAGGCGAACGGCAGCTGCTTCTTTATCGACCGGAGAGGGAGAGTCTGCTTCCGGGAGGCTTTATTTATCATATATTTGTCGACCGCTTTGCATCCTCCGGCAAGCACAATGTACGCGCAGGGGGTATTGCCGCACACGACTGGTACTGCGGCGATATTCAGCATGCTTCGGTTCGAGGCGGGGAGCTGAAAAACGATCAGTTTTTCGGCGGCGATCTTGACGGCATTACCGATAAGCTCGACTATCTTGCCTCGCTCGGCGTGACCGTGATATATCTCAGCCCTATATTCGATTCGCCGTCAAACCATAAATACGATACGGCAGATTATATGCGTATTGATCCTGCGTTCGGCGACGACGAATCGTTTTCCCGTCTCTGCCGTGAGGCTGAGACACGCGGTATCTCGATACTGCTCGACGGTGTATTTAATCACACCGGGGCGGACAGTCGCTATTTTGACATATACTCGCGATACGGCGGCGGTGCATATAAGAATCCCGACTCTCCCTATCGCAGCTGGTATAATTTCGGGGCAACGGATGATGAATATGAGCGCTGGTGGGGGATAAAGATACTGCCGCGCGTGAACGGCGAGGACCCCGGTTACCGACGCTTCATTGTCGGTGAGGACGGTGTGATACGTCGGTATATGCGGCTCGGTGCTGCCGGCTTTCGCCTTGATGTTGCGGACGAGCTGAGCGACGGCTTTATCGCCGATATACACAGCGCGGTTCGCGAGGAGCGGGAGGACGGCGCGATCATCGGCGAGGTATGGGAGGATGCATCGAATAAGATAGCATACGGCGCGCGCCGCAGTTATCTGCTCGGCGGCGAGCTTGATTCGGTAATGAATTATCCTATGCGGGAGGCTATAATCGGCTATGTTATGCGCGGGGATGCCGAGCTGTTTCGAAGCACGGCGGTCGGTATCTATCGACGCTATCCGCGCGTAGTGTCCGATTCGCTTATGAATCTGCTCGGAACGCATGATACCGAGCGTATTCTTACCGTACTCGGAGGTATCAGCGGAGACGGCAAAAACGAGGATGAACTGTGCAAAATGCGTATGACGACCGAGCAGCGAAAGAAGGCTCTGTCGCGCCTGCGCTGCGCCTTTGCCATACTGTTTACCGTTTACGGTGTGCCGTCGGTCTTTTACGGCGATGAGGCGGGTATCGAGGGCTATCACGACCCGTTCTGCCGCCGCCCGTATCCGTGGGGACGAGAGGATATAGGACTTCGCGATTATGTTGCACGGCTCGGCGGGCTGCGCCGCAGATACCCGGTATACGCGCACGGCTTGTTTCGCATCTGCTTTGCGTCGCCCGAACTGCTTGTTTTCTCGCGAGGAGAGGGCAGCGATATACTCTATACCGCAGTTTCGCGAACCGATGTACGCTATACCTTCACTCGACCGGTCTCCTGCATCTGTACCTCTGCAGAGCCGCCGCAATCAGAGGACGGCTGTACCTATCGGCTTGAACCGAATTCGGCGTATATTTTTGCTGCAGGCGTCCGTAGTGACGGGTATTTAGACAATACGCAAGCTAACGACAGCGGTGCTTTTGATAATGTATGACTCAGCTGCCTCAAGCCCTAAAACGGAATAATAAAAAGCAGAGGACTCTAAAAAGTCCTCTGCTTTGATATATTACTCTGCTTTATTTCAGTACAGTCTCTTCAGCTGTTCGGTGAGATAATCAAACGCGAGCTGAATGTCAGCCTCGGGGGTATCTCCGCACTCGCGCTCGATGGTGAGGAAGCCGTCAAAGCCCTCATCGCGCAGCGCTGCAAGATACTCGGGATACGGTACGGCGCCGGTACCGAGCGGCAGCTCCTGATAGGTAGTCTCGCCGGTCTTGATACCGTCCTTTGCATGGGTATGTACGATATAGTCCTTGAGCACATGCACCGCCTCAACCGGATCCTGACCGCAAAGCATTACAAAGTTTGCGGGGTCGAGGTTGACCTTTGCGCTCTTTGTATCGACACGCTCGAGTATTCCGCGCAGTTTGACGGCGGATTCGGGACCGGTCTCGGTCGCGAAGCATACGCCGATCGAATCGCCGTATTTACCGAGCTCCTCAATGCTGCGGCAGATGTTTTTATACTCGGTGCTTTCCGGATCATCCGGTACGTGACCGATATGTGTTGTAATGACGTGGGTATCAAGGTCGCGTGCGAGATCCATCATGCTCATTGTGCGCTTGATGTCGGCGGCATTATTTCCGTAATCGGAAAAATCCATACCGAAATCGGCGCAAAGCGCGGAGAAGGTCAGACCGCAATCGCGAACGAAGCGAAGCAGGTCGCGGCGGTCGTCGGCAGTGAGGTTTTCGGGAGCAAGCTCGCCCTCGGTAACGTAGGGCTGCAGACCCTTGGCGCCCATATCGCGTGCACGGAGAGCGGCATCCTTGAAGGGTATACGGAATGAGGAGGGCATTACGCCTATTTTTAACATAGCTTATCCTTTCGCGCGGCTCTTCATATGCTTGACAAAGCCGCGTCTGCACAGTATAATTTTAATTAAAGCGAGCGCGGCAGAACTGCCGGCATAGCTCAGATGCGGACGCGGCTTTGCAGCCGTGCCGAGATTATTTACTCGGTGCTGTCGTTTCCGTGATGTCGCCCGAAAAGACTCGAAGGGCATGGATCGCATGTACTCGATATGAGATACGTTTCTGCCCGATGATGCTTCCGAATGCTGTTGTAAATTGCGCTCTTTCGGAGCCAGTACGCTTAAATCCGATAGGGAACAAGCTCAGAGAGCCTTAACGATGTTTTCGGTGTCGCGTGCTATCATAAGCTCCTCATTCGTCGGGATAAGGAATACCTTAACGCGGGAATCGGGAGCGGAAAGCTCTACGACATCGGACTGATGATGAGCCTTTGCGTTCTTCTCGGAGTCTATCTTAATACCGAAGAATTCCATGTTCGTGCATACGCGCTCGCGCAGCTCGGGGTTGTTCTCGCCCATGCCGGCTGTGAACACAACGGCATCAAGACCGTTCATTGCCGCTGTATAGGAGCCGATGAACTTTTGAATCTGATATGCCATAACGGAGGTAGCTTTTACGGCATCTGCGCGGTGCTCGTCGTTCTCGCGGATCGACTTCTCGAGGTCGCGGGAGTCGGAGGAGTAACCGTGAGTTACGCCGAGGAAGCCGCACTTCTTATTCATGTAGTTGTCCATCTCATCGGGAGTGAACCCCTCATTCTTCATAATGAAGGTGACGATAGCCGGGTCGATGGAGCCGCAGCGTGTGCCCATCTCTATGCCGTCAAGAGGCGTAAAGCCCATGCTCGTGTCGATGCACTTGCCGCCCTTAACTGCGGAAATGGATGCGCCGTTTCCGATATGGCAGGTGACTATCTTGGTGTCCTCTGCGGGCTTGCCGAGCAGCTTTATCATCTCCTCTGACACATAGCGATGGCTCGTTCCGTGTGCGCCGTAGCGGCGGATGGAATACTTCTCGGCGATATCTGCGCTTATCGGATATGTATAAGCCTTCTCGGGCATCGTCTGATGAAATGCGGTGTCGAATACGAGAACCTGAGGCGTATTCGGCATGATAGCCATGCAGCCCTCAAGGCCCATAAGGTGTGCGGGAGTGTGGAGCGGTGCAAAGGGATAGCAGAGACGGAGCTTTTCGATAACATCGTCGGTTACGAGGCAGCTCTCGAAGAAGTATGGACCGCCGTGGACCACGCGATGACCTACTGCCTCGATCTCGCTCATGTCGGAGATAACACCGAGTTCGGGATCGGTGAGATATCTGATAACTACCTTGGTCGCCTCGGCGTGGTTAGCCATCTGGATCTCTTCTACGTGCTTTTCGCCGTCCTCGCCCTTGCGGTGAGTGATCTTACCGCCGTCGATACCGATGCGCTCGCAGATGCCCTTAGCTTTAACGGTATTTGTCGAGGTGTCGAACAACTGATATTTCAGCGACGAGCTACCTGCGTTTACTACAAGTACGTTCATTATTATTCCTCCGGAAAAATTAATTATTTACACATACTGTTTTATTATAACTCACACGGTCGGATTTTTCAATACAAATCGGGGATATTTCAGTTTTATTTTATCAATTTTTTATCGGGAGATACAAAAATGAAAGCAATTTTTATAATTTCCGAGTTCAATCTGCTTCACCGCGGACATCTGCGGCTTTTTTCAGCTTGCAGAGATATGGCTGATGGCGGCGCTGTTGTTGCGGTGATGAGCGGCTCTGTCGTTCAGCGGGGCGAGCTTGCCGCACAGGATAAATATGCACGCGCCGAGGCTGCCGTGCGCTGCGGATGCGATCTTGTGCTGGAGCTTCCGGCACCGTGGTCGTGCTCCGGCGCGGAGTTTTTCGCCGGCGCGGGAGTAAGCGTTGCAAGTGATTTTGCCGCTGCTTGCGGTGCGGACGGCGTGCTCTGCTTTGGCTCGGAATCGGGCGATATCGGCTCACTTGTTGAGCTTGCCCGCCTGCTTGATTCTCCCGAATATCTTGATAGACTTGCCGCTGAGCGTACTGAAAAGAGCGACCGTACCGAGTCGGATATACGTCTGCGCGACCGTGTTCTGCGAGAGCTCTACGGGGCATCGCTGCCTGACGGGGCAAATAATATACTCGGAGTAGAATATATTCGCGCACTGCGCCGAATAGGCGGCACACTGACTCCGGTCACCGTTCGCCGAGAGGGAGATGAGACCGCCACCCGCAGTCGTTCTGCGCTGCGTACGGAGGATATGCGCGGGCTGTCCGAGCTATGCCCGCCGGAGATGACGGAGCTGTTGACCGACCGACCCGATACCGGACGGCTTTATCCGCTTGCCTTTGACCGCTTTTCTCGGGATGAGCCGATCACCGATATCGACGGACTCAGCGCGGATCTGTATTATCGCATCAGGGATAGGATATCCGTCTGCAGAGACACGGACGAGCTTGTCGCGGCAGTAACTACGAAAAAATACACCTCCGCGCGCGTTCGCCGCGTTATTCTGCATGCGCTGCTCGGCGCAAGGAAGGATATGCTGTCTGCGTATCCTGCTTTTACCGTTGTATTAGCGGCGGGGGAGCGGGGAAAAGCTCTTCTCGCCTCAGCGCGCCGCAGCGACACGCCGTTTCGCGTGCTAAGCTCGACCGGAGGAGATGCGGACGATGTTCCCGGCATACAGCTTCAGCGCCGCGCCGATGCGCTCTACTCGATGGCTGTCGGTGAGGCGCCGATTTTGATGCGGAAAAGGCATCCGTTTATTATATAATTAGAGGGTCATACATTTTCATATAGTATCGTCAGCCTCTGCCGATATTGACTCATCATCGAACCCTTTCGCTTTAACTATTGCTCCGCCGCCGTGAGTTTTTCTGTATGCGGTCGGTGAGCTTCCGCACATATTTTTGAAAAAACGGCTGAAACTATAGATATTATCGAAGCCGAGCGCCTCGTATATTTCGCTTATGCTCATATCTCCGGTGAGCATTGCACATGCCTTTTCAAAGCGCACCGAATTCAGGTATTTGATCACCGTTATGCCGAACTGCTTTTTAAACTCTGCCTCGAGGCAGTATTTATTTATATAAAATCGCCCGGCGAGATGGTTTAGGGTTATTCTTTGAGTGTAATTTCCGTCGATGTAGCTTTTAATATTCAGCATATCGAGGCTCGGTGCTGCACCGCATGCTTCTTTGCTCTTGTCAAAGTGCGAAAATACAAGATACAGCAGCCCGAGCATCTTTTGCTTTGTCAATAATTGATAAAACGGCTCCCTGCGCTTGAACAGCTCTATCACCTCGAGCAGCTGCGCTCTGAAATAGCTCGGGCTTTCTGGCGTGAAAACCGTCGGGATATCAAAGTCTATTATATCCTTACGGACGAGCTCCCGTTCCCGCTCGGTCAGCTCGCTGTAGGTCTTGTAGCATATGTATACCGACTCGCTTTTATTGTCGGTGCATAGGTCGAAGTGCACATGCGGCTGTATAAAGCTGCTGCCGGGCAGACTGTCAAAGCGGTGCTCGACATTCGGCTTTATGAAGATGACATCGCCTTTTTTGCAGAGGTATTCCGTTCCGTTTACCGTAAGTCGGCAGCCTCCGCCGTCAACGAATATCAGCTCGTAGTCGAATATTATTCGCCATCCGACCGTAAAGGGCGGCTCGATGACCGAGTATAGGGCAAATCTTACGTAAGGCGAAAGAATATTATAATCCATATTATCCTCGCTTTGCTCAATAATTGATAAATATATCTTAACAATTGATATTGCATATGTCAATGCTTTTTCGTAGAATCGACATAGTGAAAATTTCTTTATTTACGGAGGAGCAATGCAATGTTTAACGGCTTAACATCAAATCTCGGCGATCTTGTGCATCTGTCGGATGCCTGTTCTCGTTCTATATCTCCCGAGAACTTCACCGGAGAAAAGGGAAAGGGCGGAATGGCGACGGAGGGTACCGGAGCGGCTTTTGCGAGCGAGCTCGGTCCGAAATGGAAGATATCCCCGTCGGTCGCGATAAAGAGCGGAGAGACCTTTACTCTCGGAGAGATAAACGGATCCGGTGCTGTTACGCATATCTGGATAACACCGCTCGGAACATTCCGCGATCTTATTCTGCGTATGTACTGGGACGGCTGTGAAAAGCCGTCGGTCGAATGCCCCATAGGTGATTTTTTTGCGCATCCGTCCGCAGACGACGAGTGTCTTATCAATTCTCTTGCTGTCTGCTGTAATCCGCTCAACGGTTTTAACTGCTACTGGCATATGCCGTTTAAAAAGAGCGCGAGAATAACGCTCGAAAACACAAATGACCGCGATATAGTAGTGTACTATCAGATAGACTACACGCTGACCGACATCCCGGATGACAGCGCATATTTCCATGCGCAGTTCCGGCGTGTAAATCCGCTGCCGTACAAGCAGGACTATGTTATCCTTGACGGTATCCGCGGAAAGGGACACTATGTAGGCACGCATCTGTTTTGGGGCTCGAATAATTCCCTCTGGTGGGGCGAGGGAGAGATGAAGTTTTTTATAGACGGAGACGAAGAATACCCGACTATCTGCGGCACGGGTGTAGAGGACTATTTCTGCGGAGCGATGGGCTTTGCGATGCATTGGAAGTACAAGGATTTTTCGACCGCGTATACCGGCTTTTATCCGACAAAGACCGATACGCAGAACCTTACGCAGCATAGGTTTTCTATGTACCGCTGGCATATTACCGACCCTATTCGATTCGATTCCGACCTGAGAGTGACGGTTCAGGCGCTCGGTTGGCGCTCGGAGGCGAGGGAAGAAGCGAGGTACCTCCCGCTTCAGGATGATATCTCGTCGGTCGCATACTGGTATCAGTCGGAGCAGTGTCTTGACTTTCCGGAGCTGCCTGATCGCGATTACCGCGAGCTGATATGATATAATGCTTTTGTACGGCGGGCGCAATATCCCGCCGTATTTATTCATTTTATGCCATTTTTTATGGGCATTACTTGTTGATATCAGCTATTGACAATCCGGGTAAAAAATAATATAATAAAGTGATTATGGAATAATCGCTTTGGCGATCGTTCGCACAGCTCACATGCGTTTGACGGCGGACGGCGAAATAATATAAACGAACGGAGAGTTATTATGGCAGAGATAAAGGAAGCAATAAAGGCAATCGAAGCGGGAAATTACATCATGTTCCGCGACAAGCCGTTTATCAGAGAAAAGAACGCTATCTGCTACGGCAGAATGGACGACAAGTACATACTCTTTATGCTTATACTGTCCGAGAAGGACGGCGAGGTGCTCGGTGAGATGAAGAAGATACCCGACAATGTTCTTGTCCAGATACTCAGCACCGACACATCAAAGCCCTCGCACGAGCGTGTTGTAAAGCAGACGCAGAAGAACGGTCTGTACGATGCGCTCGACATCGGTCTTATTTGGCTTGAGCAGATGAATAAGTAATGGAGCGGAATATGATGGCAAAGAATAATACGCGGTGCGTCGGACGCACACGTCGGATAATGCTTGCACTCTGCGCGCTGACCTGCGCTGCGGCTGCTGTGCTCGCCTCCTGCGGCAAAAAGGAGGACGGCGACGGCATCGGAGCCGATACATCGTCCGCCGAGTGCGACAGCATGAACGGTATAAACGAATCGGATGCCGATTCGAGTAGGGTATACAATGCTGCGGCTATCAACCGTTTGACCGGACTTCCGCTCGATGACACTTCGCTGCATAATCATCGCCCGATCGCGATAATGATAAACAATATCAATGTCGCCTGCCCGCAGGAGGGAATCTCCAAGGCGGAGGTCATGTACGAGTGCACGGTCGAGGGCGGTATTACGCGAATGATGATGCTCGTAAATGATTACGAATCGCTCCCGACCGTCGGATCGGTGCGCTCCTGCCGCGAGTATTACCTTGATTTCTCTTCAAACCATGACGCTATTTATGCGCACATCGGCGGAAGCGAGGAGGCATATACAAATATCTATAACCGTCAGCCCGACGAGCTTGACGGACTGCGCGGGGATAACTTCTATTTCCGTGATCCCGAGCGCCGCGCGAATATGGGCATGGAGCACAGCGCAATGGCGAACGGCGAGCTGCTCAAGGCGGCTATCGAAAAGCGCGGCTACGATACCGAGATGGCTGCCGATACCGACACGAGCTTTAACTTTATTCCTTATACAGAGCCGCAGAACGCGACCGAGGACGGAAAGAGTGCCGAGAAGATTGTTATTCCGTATACCGGCGTGCATCAGCCTCGCTACGAGTACGACAAGGAAACAAACAAGTACAAGCGTTGGCAGTTTATTGACTGGGCTCACATCGACGGCACAACCGGCGAGCAGATATCGTTTACGAATGTGCTTGTTATCGCCTGCCCGCACGAACTGCGCCACGACGAAAAGAACCATATCAACGTATATACCACCGGCTCGGGAGACGGTCTCTTCATCTCGGGCGGTAAGTACATAAGCATAAAGTGGACCAAGGACGGCGTTGATGAGCCACTCCATCTCTTCCGTGAGGACGGTTCGCCGCTGCTGCTCAATTGCGGAACTACCTTTGTCAATATCATGTCTCCCGATACCATGGCTGCCATGACGATTGAATAATAAAAAAGAAAAAGAGAGAAAACAAGATGGAACTCAAGGGAAAGAAGATCAACTTTTTAGGCGACAGCATTACCGAGGGTGTCGGTGCTACCGATCCCGAGGCGATGTATGTCAACATCGTAAAACATGATGCAGAGCTCGCAGAGGCGCGCAACTACGGCATCAGCGGAACGCGCATAGCGCGTCAGTCGAACGACGAGGGCTCGGCATACTGTGATCGTTATAAGAAGATGGACGACGACGCGGATGTTGTTGTGGTTTTCGGCGGCACTAATGATTACGGTCACGGCGAAGCACCCATCGGTCTGTCCACCGACCGTACAGGTGATACATATTACGGTGCATGTCATGAGCTTATTCGCGGACTTATAGAGAAGTATCCGTCTGCGACGATAGTCGTTATGACACCCATCCACCGCGAGAACGAGGATGCGCCGAGCATGGGCAACGGCAAGCCGATGCAGCTTTATGTAGACATTCTGCGCGAGGTCTGCGAAAAGTATTCGGTTCCCGTGCTTGATCTTTGGGCAAGCAGCGGAATCGTTCCCGATGTCCCGTCGAATAAGGAAAAGCTCTGTCCCGACGGACTCCATCCCTGCAACGAGGGCAACCGCATAATAGCCTCCCGTCTGATAGGCTTCCTGCGCGCTCTTTGATCTCACCCGAACAGAGTACTCCGGGCTTTACGAGGCTCTGCATTCTTCGGATGCCGATACAGAATTAACCTATTCGGGGCGCGGTACGGTCTATCCACCGCGCCCTGTCTCACGAAACGGAAAGGCTGAACAATGTCACAATTCAATTATTATCCCGAGAATTATACCATGCTCTGCGATTTCTACGAGCTGACTATGGCTAACGGCTATTTTGTCAAGGGCATGGCTGACCGTATCACATACTTTGATATCTTCTTCCGCGAGATACCGGACGGCGGCGGATTTGCCATTGCCGCCGGTCTTGAACAGATCATCGACTATGTAAAGAACCTTCACTTCACCGAGGATGATATCGAGTACCTGCGCGACAGAGACTGCTTTGATGAGAGGTTTCTCGAGATGCTCCGTAATTTCCGCTTTACCGGCGATATATGGGCTGTTCCCGAGGGCACTCCGATATTTCCGAGCGAGCCGGTCATAACCGTACGTGCTCCCGCATATCAGGCGCAGTTTATTGAGACTTATCTGCTGCTCGTGTTCAACCACCAGTCGCTTGTGGCTACAAAGGCAAACCGCATTGTCCGCGCCGCAGAGGGCAGACCGGTCAGCGAGTTCGGCTCTCGCCGCGCTCAGGGCGCTTCTGCAGCTATCCTCGGCGCGAGAGCCGCATATATCGGAGGCTGCTCGAGCACCGCATGTGCTATTGCGGACGAGCGCTTCGGCATTCCCGCTGTCGGCACAATGGCGCACTCGTGGGTGCAGATGTTTGACAGCGAGTACGAGGCATTTGATTCCTACTGCAAGCTGTATCCAAATGCTGCGACGCTGCTTGTCGATACGTATAATGTGCTCAAGAGCGGTGTACCTAACGCCATCAAGGCATTCAAAGCGAACGGCATAACAAAGTGCGGCGTTCGTATTGACTCGGGAGATATCACATATCTTACACGTAAAACGCGCAGGCTGCTCGACGAGGCGGGAATGACCGACTGCAAGATAGTCGTTTCCAACTCGCTCGATGAGTACATTATCCGTGATACCATTCAGCAGGGGGCGTGCATCGACTCGTTCGGTGTCGGCGAGCGCCTTATCACATCTAAGAACTCGCCCGTTTTCGGCGGCGTTTACAAGCTCGCGGCTATCGAGCGCGAGGATGGAACCATTGTTCCGAAGATCAAGATAAGCGAGAATACCGCTAAAATCACAAATCCCCATTACAAAAAGCTCTATCGCATTTATGAGGGCGACAGCGGAAAGGCGATAGCCGACCTTATCACCGTACACGACGAGGTTATCGACACGAGCAAGCCGCTCGAGCTGTTCGACCCCGAGCATATCTGGAAGCGTAAGGTGCTCGAGGATTACCGTATCGAGGAGCTGCAAAAGCCTATCTTCCTCGGTGGTAAGTGCGTCTATGAATCTCCGACAGCGTCTGAGATCCGTGATTATTGCGCGGCTCAGCTCGATTTGCAGTGGGACGAGGTAAAGCGCTTTGAAAATCCGCATAATTACTATGTTGACCTTTCTCAGAAGCTCTGGGATGTAAAGCAGGCGCTGCTCTCCGGCAAATATAAGGCATAAGAGCGCAGCTGCCGGCGGCTGCATGACCGAAATATAGGCTATTCTGCTCAGTTGTTATGATCTTGTATGCTGCGGCAGATTTTCTGTCGGATATTTTGCCTCTCGGTTGACAAAATCGTTTCCCTTGTATATAATATTATTATAGAACTGAGCCGGACGATCGCGTGGTATTATGCCGAAAGGTCGTATCATGAGGAAAGTCCGGGCTCCATAGGGCAGGATAACGGATAACGTCCGCCGAAGGCGACTTCCGGGAAAGTGCAACAGAAAAGAACCGGATGCTTATGCATCTAAGGGTGAAAAGGCGAGGTAAGAGCTCACCGGCATTGTGGTAACACCGTGCAAGTGTAAACCCTATCCGGAGCAACACCGTTTGTGGGAGCAGCGCAAGCTGATGTCTGCCCGACAGAATCCCATGGGTGGCGAGGATCGGCGCGGCAACGCGACGGCAAGATAGATGATCGTCAGCGCTTCGGCGCTTACAGAACCCGGCTTACAGGCTCAGTTCTTGGGGTTGTTAAAAAATTCGTTTTTTAACGGCCCCGTTTTTTACGAAGCAGTTCATATTTTATTCCGACCGAAGGGTCATAACGGAGTTATACCATGTATAATTGTGTTGAGAATACGGATTTCCGAGGCAAGAGCTGCTCGGTATGCGGCATAGGTATATCAAATTATCCGCTTATAGATTTTCTGCTCTCGCGCGGTGCATCCGTTGTTGCGCGCGACCGCAAGAGCGAGGCGGAGCTTTCCTGCGCCGCTGCTCTGCGCGGCAGAGGTGTGGAGCTTCGCTGCGGAGAGGACTATCTCGACGATATAGAAGAGGACTATATATTTCGTGCACCGGGCATTCGATATGATGTCCCCGGCTTTGTCCGCGCGGTGGAGCGCGGCAGTATTCTGACGAGTGAAATGCAGCTGTTTTTCGAGCTTTGCCCGTGCCGGATCATCGGTATTACCGGCAGCGACGGAAAGACCACCACAACAACTCTTATATCAAAAATTCTCGAGGCTGCGGGATACCGTGTCTTTGTCGGCGGAAATATCGGAAGGCCGCTGCTTCCCGAGCTCGGAAATATGACCGAAAACGACTATGCGGTCGTGGAGCTGTCGAGCTTTCAGCTGCATACAATGACTCTCTCGCCGGATATCGCGGTAGTTACCAATATTTCGCCGAATCACCTCAATTATCATAAGGGGATGGAGGAATATATCGCCGCAAAGGAGAATATTTTTACCCACATGCGTCCCGGCGGCAGACTTGTACTTAACGCAGAAAACGATTATACCCGCGATATGGCAAATCGCGCAGCAGAGGGAACGGATCTGCTTTTCTTCGGTAAGGGCGGCGATATATGCGAGCGGGACGGATACATAACGTCAGGCGGAAAAAGGATACTTCGCTGCTCGGATATTCTTCTGCCGGGACACCATAACATTGAGAACTATATGGCAGCCGTCGGCGCGCTGCGAGGTATCGCGGATGCCGATGCTGTGCATACCGTTGCTGTAACCTTTACCGGCGTTGAGCATCGCTGTGAGCTTGTCGGAGAGAGGAACGGTATCAAATATTACAACAGCTCCATCGATTCTTCACCTACGCGAACGCTCGCGGCGCTCGGAAATTTCGCCCCGCGCAGTATAGTTTTGATCTGCGGCGGTTACGATAAGCATATACCGTTTGAGCCGCTTGCCGCTCCGATATGCGATCGCGTTCGCGCTGCCGTCATGACCGGTGCTACCGGCGAGGAGATATATAAGACGGTCGAGACAGAAGCAGAGCGCAGACGCGGACTCGGCGAGACTGTTCCGGAGCTGTATCTTTGTCCGGATTTTGACGAGGCTGTACGCAAGGCTGCCTCCGTCGCACACTGCGGGGATGTCGTGCTGCTCTCGCCTGCGTGCGCGAGTTTTGATGCGTTTCCGAATTTTGAGGTGCGCGGCAGACGCTTCAAGGCGCTTGTGGCAGATATTATAGGTAATTGATCTCTGCATTGATTGTGCATATGCAGCTGCACTTTTGCGGCGGCGCGCAGAGTCGTGCCGCCGTACTGCGCCCAAGCCATACCTCAAGACGTGTCTTGAGAATACAGCTATATCGAACTGCAGAAAGCAGTCGCTAAAGAAAAGTATACTTAAATCGACTCAGGCAGGATATGTGCGCGGCTGTAAACTGTGACAAACGTAATAAATCGACAGGTATATAATAATCAAAAAGAAAGGACAAGCCCGCACGGCTTCGGAAACAAAACAATGTCTGCATCCGATTATAAGGCTCTCGGCGAGCGGCTTACTGCGCTGCTCGACCGACTGACCGATATAATGAGTGTCTCCGGCTATGAAAAGCAGAGCGCTGCCGCATATGCGGAGCTTGTTGCGCCCTATTTCGACAGTGTGGTCGAAACACCGCTCGGCAGTCTTATCTGCCGCAGAAGCACCGGCGACGGCTGTCCGCTGCTTCTTATCGACTGCCATGCCGACGAGATAGGGATGATGGTACGCGAGATAACCGACAGCGGCAGAATCAGATTTTCGCCGGTCGGCGGGCTTGACCGCCGCGCTATTGTTGCCGAGTCGGTCAGAATATACGGCAGGGGCGGCACGGTCCCTGGAATCATATGCGCGCCGGAGCGCGGCAAGGATGCCGATTCGCTCTGCCCGATCTCCGAGCTTGAGATAGAGACCGGATTGTCCGCCGAGCAGCTCGGAGAGCTTGTATCGGTCGGCGACGCGATAGGGTACGAGGGAAATCGTGCACTGCTTCCGGGAGAGTATATCTCGCGCGGAATAGATAACAGCGCTTCCATTGCTGCCGCCATAGGCGCTGTTCAGCTGCTCGGAGACGATCTGCACGGGTGGAATATCGCGGTGCTGCTTTCCTCCGGCGAGGAAACGACTGCGCGCGGTGCGATAACCGGAGCATATGCTCTCGATCCGGACTATGCCATTGCACTTGACGTCGGCTTTGCTCGTGTACGCGGTACAGAACCGTCCCGAACTCTGAGGACCGGAGGCGGAGCATCACTCTCATATTCGGTGCTGACCGATCGAGCCCTGACCGATGCGATCATATCCCGTGCGCGCAGCGCAGGCACACCTATACAGACTATCGTAGAGACCTCCGGCACGGGGACCGACGGCGATGCTATCATCAGCCTGCACGACGGTATTCCCACCGCTGTGCTCAGCATTCCGGAAAAGAATATGCACACACCGTCGGAGACCGTGAGCATTGATGATATTGTTCTGACTGCGAGAGCTTTGCGTGATTTTATTGCAGGCGGTACGGAGATATAGTTTTGACAGACGTGCTTTTTCGGGCGCGGCGATGCATATGCGGTAATAAGAATATGCATTTATTTTCATGAAAGGAAGTTCCTCTCTCGGGAGCATGTGGAATATATGAACGAACGTATTCTGTCTGTATTCGGGCAGCTGAGTGCTGCATTTGCGCCTACCGGCTGCGAGCATGAGCGTATCTCGGTAATATCCGGATTGCTATCCGATGTCGGAGTTGATTTTTCGGTTGACCGCCGGGGCAGTCTTACCGCAGTTCTGCACGGCAGAGAAATCGGCGCAGGACTTGCTTTCGTTACTCATGTAGATTCGCACGGAATGATGGTTACTTCGGTATCGGAGAACGGTATCTCGTTTGAGCCGTCGGCTGATCTCTGTACTGACACGGTATACGGAAAGCTCGTTACGCTCGGTACCGCCGATCGCCGTACAGACGGCGTTGTTTGCGCCGTTCCGCTGCATCTTACCTCTCGGCGCGATGCTCTTAAAATACCGGATTGCTGTGATATGTTTATTTCTGTGGGCAATTCCGATGTGCAGGAAAGCATGGCAGATTCCGACGACCGTATTTCTTCCGAGAGTGGAGTGAATTCGGCATGCGGAGTAAATCCCGATTGCTGCGCAGACGGTAAGCACCCGGGTATCTCCCCCGGAGATTATATCGCAATAAAACCGTATGACACCGTACTCGGCGAGCGTCTGCTCGCATCGACATCGACCGAATCGTGCGGAGCAGCCGCATCTATGCTTGCAGTGCTGATCGGATTGTCCGAGGAGGGCTTTGTTCCTCGGCGGGATATCAGCTTTATATTCGCCGTCGGCGGAAAATCAGCCGTACCGGATGCGGTCTGTGCCGTTCGCTCGGCGATGCCGAGCGCTGCGATATATGTAGCTGCGGCAGCTGAGCATTCCGAGGATGGAATTATTATCCCCTGCAAGCTCGGCAGAGCGGTATGCGCCCCCGAGCTGCGCGCAGATATAGCATCCGCCGCCGAGAGAATAGGCGCGGCCTACCGTGTAACCGCGGAGCTTGAAGCTCCCGTGCCGCTGCGTGCTTTACAAACCGTCGGTGCCGGTATTTTCGCGGCGGTCATAGCAGTGCCTACCGAAATGCCGAATGCCGCAAGGCAGATATGCTCGATCGCTTCGCTCGAGGCGGCAGCGTCGGTAATATCGGCGATAGCCGAGTCGGACATGCTCGGCTGCGGTTGAATTTTGCCCCGATAAGCTCGCAAGATCGCAAGATCGCGTACCTATCTCGACATGCTTATCCTATAACGGGAAAATGTCCGCAAATAATAATATTTAATTTTGGAGATTTATATAAATGGTTATTTCCGAAGAACTTAAACAGCTCAGAGATGAGGCGGAGGCAGCGCTTGCTCCTCATTTCGCAGAGGTCGATAGGATCTCGACCGTATGCACCGAAAAGGTGCTCGAGGCATTTCAGTGCCATCGAGTAAGCGAATCGCATTTTGCTCCCACGACCGGCTATGGCTATGACGACAAGGGCAGAGATACTCTCGATGAGATATATGCAGAGGTGCTCGGCACAGAGGCGGCATTTGTCCGTCACAGCATTACTTCCGGCACACACGCGCTGACGATCGGACTTTTCGGACTGCTTCGTCCGGGCGACACACTGCTCTCTGTCACCGGAAAGCCGTATGATACGCTCGACAGCGTTATCGGGATCGTAGATGGCGAGAGCGGAATGGGCAGCCTTGCCGAGTTCGGCGTTAACTTTAAAAAGGTGGATCTGCGCGAGGGTGTGTTTACCGATGCCGCTCCGGATCATCCCGTTTCCGATATCGTCGATCTCCCTGCGGTAGAGCGTGCTCTCGCAGAGGACAAGCATGTCAAGGTCGCGTTCATTCAGCGCTCCAAGGGCTATCTTAATCGCCCGACGTTGACCGTCGCACAGATAAATGAGCTTATCGATTTTATCCGTGCGCGTTCCGATGCATACATATTTGTCGATAATTGCTACGGTGAGTTTACCGAGGAGACCGAGCCTAAGGCAGACGTCCTTGTCGGTTCTCTTATCAAGAATCTCGGCGGCGGTATTGCCGAGAGCGGCGGATATATCGCAGGCTCGCGCGAGGCTGTCGATCTCTGCGGTTACCGTCTTACCGCTCCCGGCATAGGACTCGAGGGCGGAGCGACGCTCGGAACGACTCGCAGCCTCTATAAGGGGTTGTTTTTCGCGCCGCATGTCGTTGCTCAGGCCATCAAGACGGCTGAGTTCGCCGCATATATCTTCGAGCGCCTCGGCTGCTCGGTCGAGCCGCGCTACGATACTCCCCGCAGCGACATAATCCAGCTTATCCATCTCGGCAGCGCAGAACGCTTGTGTGCATTCTGCCGCGGTATTCAGAAGGGCTCTCCTGTCGATTCCTTCGTATCACCCGAGCCGTATCAGATGCCCGGATATACCTCTCCGGTGGTCATGGCGGCGGGCGCGTTCACGCAGGGCTCGTCCATCGAGCTTTCCGCGGACGGTCCGGTAAGACCTCCGTACACCGCATATCTTCAGGGTGGTCTTACATATGAGAGCGGAAGATACGGTATTTTGACTGCTGCTCAGTATTTTCTCGACGCCGAAAAGTGATCCTCGTGCAATTATTTAAATAAATAAAAAATGCCGGATAAGCGATAGAAGTTTTGGTCTTTCGCTTATCCGGCTCTTCTTACAAATATCTCCCCACGAGCTCTGTGCGGTATTTCATCACCAATGCCGCGCGGTTGTCAAGAGGTAAATTCAGATTTTTTTATTCTGTCTGCGGGTTTGCTTTTTTCTTGATCTGCTCGGCGCGGGCAGCAGCTGTTCTATGAGACTGTCACATAGAGCGTCGATAGATGCATAGTCCATTGTATTGCCGTATATCCTCTCAAGCTCAAAGTGCGCATCGCGTGCCTTTGACAGCCGTTCGGCGGCGAGCTCGGTAAAGATATTTGCAGCCGAATCAAGATAGCAAAGCGCCCGCTCGGTCGCCTTGTCGGTGCAAAGCAGCTTTCTGCAGCCGAGCATGCGTACTCCGCGCTCGCGTGCGATATCCTCTCGCAGCGTTACCGCGATATTTCCCGCTCTTAAGACACAGGCATTACCGCTCGGCGCGTCAAGTCCGACGGTATGAGGAATGCCGTACACAGTCAGCAGACGGCTGAGCGACTCGAGCAGCAGTGAGGCGACTCCGTGCAGGTCGCGCAGCGCGATCACCGTTTCGGCATCCTGCTCAAGCGTTGTTCGGTATACATATCCGTCCATGCCGAGAGCACCTACTATTACCTGAGCTGCATTCGGTATCTCAGCGCAAAACGGCGGTATGCATATCTCGGCGTCATAGGCGGATTTAAGCCGCGCTGATACTTTTCCTTTTGTATTTTCTCTATCTTTCCCGACGGAAGCCGCTATTTCCCGGGAAATACCTTCGCCGCTTTTCCCGTCGCATGTGCCGCCGCGCACACACCTATTGCCGCTATGCGCGGTACCGGATTTCTTTTTGCTCGCGTGTGCTGTAATAATTTTTCGTGCGAGCTGTTTTGCGTTGCTTTCGAGAGCTTTTGTATCTATACAGCTGCCGAGCAGCTCAAGCCTCAGCAGACTCGCTGTGCCAGCCATACCGAGGTAACGATATGCACCTCGGTATGCTTCTGTTTTCTTCTCGGAGAGCAATATTATTTCGTCCTGATGATCACGCAGCATCTTGCTGTCCCAGTATGCGCCGAGGTCGATAAGATTATCCCGCCAGCCGGGTGCGTCTGCCGCCTCCTCGTGAGGTGCCGTACCGTCAAACATAGCAATGCCGAGAGAGGGAAGGACTATGCCGTCAAGCGAGCCGGGGTCGGATGAGCAATCGTAGTATTCGACCTCGAGCCCGCGCTGCTCCGCCTCGTGTGCGATGCGCCGCATAAGAGTTGATTTCCCGCAGCCGGGACCGCCCTTGATTATGTATCTGCGCTCCTGTGCAAAGCAATCGCGATAGTGTGATACGAATCCGCCGTAGCTGTTCATAGCGGCAAAATATTCTTTTTTCATAGAAAGAGACCGTTCCTTTCACATATATATACCATGTACATAGTATGCATAACGGAAAGAAACGGTCACATATTTTTCAGTCGATCAGTATCGGTTTTGTCTGAGAACCTCAAATGAGAGTATAGCCGCAGCGGAAGCCGCCGAGAGTGCCTCGGGAAAATCTCTGCCGTAATCGAGTCGAACTATCTCGTCGGTCACGGCTTTCAGGGTGCGGGATATTCCTCTCTTTTCGCCGCCGATTATCAGCAGAAGAGGGTAGTGCAGGTTCGCGTCATATACCGATACCGAGTCGTTAAGGTCTGTGCCTATTATGCGGAACCCGGCAGAGCGGAAGATACGTGCAGCATCCTCACCGGAGGTGGTCGCAATATCGGCAAGCTCTGATGCGCCTGCACTTGAGCGGCATACCGTTCCCGCGGCACTGAGCCAATTACGGGGAGATAGGACTATTCCGTCGACTCCTGCCGAGTAGACCGAGCGCAGCGCATAACCGAAGTTATAGGGATCCTCGATACCTTCTATCATGACATAAAAGCCGAGTTTTCTTGTTCGCTTGATAAAATCAGCATCGAGTGCAGGATAATAGCGCGGCTCGCAGTAGGCAATAATACCGCCGTGTGTGCTGCCGGAGGCTGCAGCATCTATCGCCGAGCGCGGCGCAGTGCACAGCTCAAAGCCTAAGGCGGCAGAGCGCGCTCGAAGCCATCCGAATTCCTTTCGTAAGCTCTCCGCGCGCTCCTCGGCGACAACGATGCGCTCTATGCGTCTCGGGCTGTACCCGGTCTCGGCTGCAATGAGCAGCGCCCGGACCGAGACTATGCCTTCGAATTGAATAAGATCGGATGATTTTTCGTTTATCTGCATTTTGATTTTTCCTTGATTATTTTGATTTTGTTCCGTGCCTGCATAAGTGATGGCTTCGTCTCACTATGCGCTGCTGCCGATATTGCGTTTCGGTCAATTATTCGTGCCGCAGCCGCTTTGAGGGCTTTTTTTATTTAGAGAGCTTTTCGGTTTCGATAAGGCACTCGAGATAGCCCTCGCGCACGCCGGAGGTACAGTGATGGACCGTATCAAGGTCGGCTGCGTCCGCGATCGCGCGCAGTGCAATGATCCCCGGAACGGCGGTCGTCAGGCGGTCGGGTACAAGCAGCCCTATCATTGCTGCCGTATCCGCATTCCGATATGCGTCGGCATAACGCTCGCATACCCGCTCAAAGGCTGCGCGTGTGAGCATACCTCGTGATGGTTCGTTGCAGCCGGTACGATAGGGGAATCGTTCGCTTCCGATCTCGATAAAATCCGCTGTTTCCTTATTTTTTATCGCTGCAGAGCTGTTGTCGGCTGCCGCGAGGCGGAAGAGCACGCGGGCACTCCCGCCGACAAGAAATCCGTCGCCGCCGTTCATATTACCATTCTCGGGCTTATGTTTATTGCTGCGGTTCAGTATTCCGCATGCATCTACCGCATCGCGGACACAGCTGTATATTTTTCGGCTCTCGTCCGCGTTCGGAAATCTGCCGCTCCGGATGAATCGGTCTCTGAGCAGAACACAGCCGAGCGGTATGCTTACCGAGTCGGTCGGTTCGCTGTGCTCGAATCGGATAAGCTCGCAGCTACCGCCTCCGAGATCGATGGTCAGTCCCTGCTCGGCGTCTCCGAGCTCGCGCTTCATACCGAGAAAGCTCATTCGCGCCTCATCCTCACCCGACAGAACATCTATATACATTCCGGTCCTGCGGAGTATACGCTCGCACACTTGATCTGTATTGCTGATGTTGCGCAGGCTCGCGGTCGCAAAGGCATGGAGCTCGTTGCAGCCGTGTGCCTCCGCATCCTTGCGGTATTTCAGCAGCAGCGCGGTCAGCAGCTCTACACCTCGGTCGGTAAGAGCGCCGTCACTGCGGTGCCCGGCAAGCCCGAGTGTGGAGCTGACGGCATAGACAAGGTTCATACCGCCGTCGTCGCTTCGGTCAAAGATGTTCATCTTAACGGTGTTTGAGCCGATGTCGGTAACGCAGTAAAGCATGGCGTCCCTCCGTGTATACTTTATGCTATAATTATACCTATGCATTGTCTGTTTGTCAAGGAACAGTGCATTGACGTTATGCTCTGAGGTATGATCCGCGCAGTGTGTATTTGCGCATATACTACCGACAATTCTTCGGAATTTACTTTTGTTTTGACGCAAAAGAGCTGCCGCATTCCGAAACGGCTATTTGAAAGGTGCTGCGCTTATTGTTGGTGTATTCCGCGTATATGCCGAGCGGTGCGAAAGCTTGGGATAGTATTCTTTCACATGCCCTCGCGCAGCTTTACGAGCGCACGCTTTTCAATTCGGCTGACATAGGAGCGTGATATACCGAGCTTCGCTGCAATCTCTCGCTGAGGCATTCCGCGCCTGCCTCCGAGACCGTAGCGGAGAACTATTATTTCGCGCTCGCGCGGCGTGAGCAGGGTGTCAATACCGCGCAGAGCCCGTTCGATGCCCATTCTGCGGTCGAGATCCTCGGCGATGGTATCCTTAACGCTGATTATATCCATGTATGTAAGCGGATTTCCGTCCTTGTCGGTGTCTATCGTATCTCCGAGCGGAACCTCATAGCATAGCTTTTTTCGCGAGCGAAAGTACATCAGTATCTCATTTTGCAGACACTTACTCGCATAGGTGGCAAAGTGTGTTCCGCAGTCGGGGCGAAAGGTATCGACCGCCTTTATCAGCCCGATAGTGCCGAGCGACATTAGGTCGTCCTGATCTGTTCCGCATGAGCCGTATTTTTTTATGATATGTGCGACGAGCCTCAGATTATGCTCTATAACGGTGCGGCGTGCCTCCTTGTCTCCCTGCGCTATCAGTGAGAATAAGCGCCGTTCCTCTTTCGGAGCGAGCGGCGGAGGAAAATTACCGGGTGAGCTGACGCGCAGTGAAAAAAACGAAAAACGCCCAAGCAGTGTCGGAAATGTGCTGCCGAGCAAGCCTAATAGGTGTGAAAAGAACTGCATATAATGCCTCCTGCTGATTTTGTGCGGGCGGGCGTGCCCATCCCTTGCATTATATGCGGCGAAAAAAAGGAATTTCCCGCAATGTGACGGGAAATTCCGAATTTAAGTATGGACTGCATGTTCGATCGGCGCTGACAACGGTGAGCGGTTTCTCCGGCAACAGCTGCTTCAGTCCTTCGGGTAACGCTTTCTCGGCGGATCCTTCGGATAGCGCGAGCCGGGAGTTTCGGCTGTCATGCGGTTTCTGCGTCTGCCGGCGCGGAAGATGAGCAGGATCAGGCACAGCACCAGTACGAGTGCTGACGGCATTATGTATATGAGCGGCAGACTGCGCAGAGGTGCTTTAACATTTGCCGTGCGCTCGGCGGCGAGGTAATTTCCAAGATATCCGTCCTCATAGCGTGTTGAGAGACCTGTGGGAGAGGATATCATCATCGTAGGCGAGCCGATGTATTCGCCGTTCTCGCCGCGCAGCATTATGACCATACGGTCTGTCGTTTTCAGCGCGGGATAATCGGCGAGCGGAAGGTTGATTTTATTCCATTTGCCCGGCGTTAACGAGCATACCGAGCTTATATAACTGCTGCCGCTGTATAGAAGAATATCAAGCTCGACCTCGGTTACCTCCTCCGGCAGCTGCGATACAAAGGCATCG
Organism: uncultured Eubacteriales bacterium; assembly: GCA_900545935.1. Taxonomy (GTDB): domain Bacteria; phylum Bacillota; class Clostridia; order Oscillospirales; family CAG-272; genus UMGS911. The sequence continues at coordinate 27,633 of URAP01000002.1, read as the reverse complement.
AAGCTGAGATAATCAAAGGGCGAGAGATCGCGCGTATATTCAAATGCGGAGCGAATGCAGCGGCGCGACGGCTCGGTTATATCCTCAAGCTTGGCAACAAGCGCGTTTTTATGACCGAGAATATCCGAGACTGAGAGCGATACACAGCCGATACCGGCGCGCCAACCGTCTGCCGTTGTACCTGACAGGGAGAACAGCTCGGCTGAGCCGAGATAGGTCGGAGCCTCGGCATTGCTTTTGACAGAGACCGCACACTTTGTGATGAGCGACAACGCATCAACGCCGAAAAGCGCATCCCAGCTTTCGCCGCTTCGGAATATCTCCGCATAGCTGTCGAGGATATCTGCGGCGGATGAAGTATCCATATATGTCAGTACATCGCTCGGTACACGTGTGATGAGCTCGGAGGCGCATATAAATTCGCTCACGAGAGGAGTTCGGCTCCCGACGAGAGAGAGATACATATGCGCAAGCCCTGCTGCGAGCTTGTCTGTGTTTCTGCCCGCATCGCCAGATATAGCATAGACGGCTATGCGGCGCGGTGTATCCGAATACTCAAGCGACGGTGAGAGAAGTATGTCGCAGAGCGAAGGGATATCTTCCCCGGACATCAGGTCGCTGTTTGCCGTCTCTCCCTCCGAGGCATCGGCGGGTACGGTCAGGAATATCGACCATGGCAGCTCTCCGCGCTGTTTTGTTTCCGCAGCAATCGAGGCGAGCAGAAGTGCAGCGGGATAGTTACCGTTTGCATCCGCCGAGAGGCCGCCGCAGAGACGCGAAGCGAGCGGCAGATATACGGGAATAGTGCAGTCGGATGCCGTGTAGGTAAGACGGAGCAGCTCGGCGCATCGCGCAGCATATTCGGGCAGCATTTCTGTCTTTGTGTATTCCTCCGGAGCGTCGGTATCGGCATCTGCGCCGACAACGAAACCGGAGAGTGCAGATTTTTCTCCGTACCGCTCGCTCAGGAGCCGAATTATCGCGGTATATGCCGAGGCGGTCGATTCCGTACGCGTATCGGGCATGAGATAGCTGCCTGAGCCTGCGGCGGTGCAGAGCATGGCGACCTCTCCTCCGCTTGCCGAGGAAATGCGCAGGCGCAGCAGCAGAGATGAGCCCATACCGTCGTATGCCTTTATTTCGCGGTCAAGCTCTGAGAGTCGATCCGAACGGAAATAGTAGTCCTCATCGCCTATCGTGAGCTTGTTCGCGGTCGGCTCTGACGAGAGCAGGGTTGAGATATCGAGCTCAAGCGCGGCACAGCCGGAGCCGAGCATTGCCGCATCGGTGGGATCGCCGGAGATGCCCTTGAGCGGTGCGTTCGGCACCGCCTGACGCTCCTTTGACGCGCCGGGAGAAATGCTTCTGTCGCGGAAGACAGTCAGCATTCCGCCTCCGGTACGTATCACCGCCGTAAATTTTTTGGTCATATATCCGTCGGTACGCAGCTTTACCGAAAATGTCTCGCCGACCGCGACCGATGCGGCGGGAGAGAGCGGAGTAAGCGTTGCAGAGTCGCTGCTCTGCCATGAGTCGAGGGCATATATATATATCTTTGAGCCGCCGTATTTTGCGGCAACATCCTGACTGAGCGTACCGGATATCGTTATCTCTCCGGTTCCCGAATTGTACTTACACGAGTCGCAGCTGCCGGCGAGCATAGCGTCAGAGCAGGGGAGTGATCCCGGTATGACGGCAAGCAGCGAGATGTCACCGTTGTCGTCCCCCTCCGTGTTCAAGCGCAGCGATTGCGGTGCTTTCTCGGGGAGAGGAAAGGTATATACGGTGATGTTTCCGCCGACAGGGGCAAATGTCAGCGGTTCATAGGGCGATACCGGACTTCCGTAGCTGCCGTCGGTCATATAAGAGCAGGTAATAGCGGTGAGAGGTGCAGCGGTGTGCATGATATAGACTGAGAGCGAGCTGCAATCGGCAAAGCTCTCGCTGCGCAGATCCTCAAAGCTTATATCCATGGCGGTGTTTGCGAGCGTATAGCGATGCAGTCCATCAAGCGTGGAGGCGCCTGCCGAAATATTGTCCGACAGCGCGAGATATCTCTGCGATGCGTTTTCGCGCGAAAATGCCAGTCCGTCGAGCAGCAGCTCACCGCTGCCGTCCTCTCCGGCATTTTCGACACCTATGACCACGCGTGAAATGGCGGCGGGCGCATATATCGAGCTGTGTACACCGCTGATGTCGGCATATACAGCGTTCCAGCCGTCTCCGCTTACGGTAAAGCGCTCTGTGAAAACGAGGTACTCGGAGACGTAGACCTCAACGAACATCGTCTCGCTCTTACCGGAGCAAAGATTGACCGCAAAGGAGAGGGTGTTTACCGAATGAAAGTCGATGCCGTCGGGATTACCGGAGATCGGTCCCTCGGGTATCACATACTCATCCGAGGACTCAAACTCCGCAAATTCTCGCCGCGCCGACGACTCCGCAGAGTGGGGGTAGCGCAGCGATAAGCAAAGTCCGCCGTAAAGAGAGCGGTAAGGATAGACCGAATCGCCGTTGACGCTCGAGATCTCCATTCTCTCGCTTGTCCAACCGACCGTCTGATTGTCTATTATAAGGTCGGTGCTCGCCTCGTAGAGCCTGCTGTCCGCATTGCTTATAACGGTCACATGCTCGCCGCGGCTGACACCGAGCAGGGCACTTTCCGCCTCGCGTGCCGTGGCATAGTTAAAGCTGTCCGCGCTATCTGTGTCTGCGCTGCTGACGCTGAGCACCGTCTCCGCACCGATGGCATAGGTGATTGCCGTACCCGACAGCAGCAGGCACAGAGCGAGCAGCACAGACAGCGCCGATTTTATGAGTTTATGAGTATTTTTTGTGTGCATAATTTTGTTCCCCGGAAAAAATCCGTTTGTTTCGTCTATTTTAAAAGTCGGAATCAGTCACTGTTTATTACTTTGTATATGCAGTCTATGCATGCGTACATCCGATACACACTGCTTTACGGTGTTATTGTAGCATTAATTTGTAGAAAAATTGTTAAGAAGCGCGAACTAATTTGCCTGAATTTATAAATTACGGTTGATTCGTTTGTAATTATGTGTTATGATAAGGTCGGAGCGGTAAAAACACCGATGCTGACACATATCGCGTGACCATGCCCTCCGAGCATAACATTGTATACAGAGGAGAATAAACTATGGATAAGAATAAAAAACTGCGTGTCGGTATTATCGGCACGGGCGGAATAGCAAATCCCCATCTCGACAGCTATCTCAAGCTCGATAATGTTGAGGTGGTTGCGGGCGCCGATCTTGTACCCGGAAAGGCGGAGGAATTCTTCCGCGCACACGGTCTCGAGGGCATTCACTGCTATTCGAGTCACAAGGAAATGATAGACAATGAACCCGATCTCGATGCAGTTTCGGTCTGCACCTACAACCGTACACACGCAGAGTGCTCTATCTACGCGCTTGATCACGGTCTGCACGTTCTGCTTGAGAAGCCTTTCTGCGTTACTATAGACGAGGCTAAGGCTATTATGGAGGCGGAGAAGCGCTCGGGCAAGATTCTGACTATCGGCTTCCAGCCACGCTTTGACGCAAATATGCAGATGATAAAGAAGATAGTTCAGTCCGGTGAGCTCGGAAAGATCTACTACATTCAGACCGGAGGCGGCAGACGCCGCGGTATTCCGGTATCGCGCGGCAATACATTTATTCGTGACGATACGGCGGGAATAGGTGCTATGGGTGATATCGGCTGTTATTCGCTCGATATGGTGCTCAACGCTATCGGATATCCGAAGCCCCTCACCGTTACCGGCTATACCTCCTCCTTCTTCGGACGTGACCCCGAGACCTACATGAACTGCGGACACCCCGAGTTTGCGAAGGAGTTCGGAGTTGATGATTTCGCAGCAGGCTTTATACGTCTCGAGGGCGGTGTGATACTCGATTTCCGTATCTCGTGGGCTATGAATATGGATACCCCCGGTGATACCCTCATTCTCGGTACCAAGGGTGGTCTCCGCATTCCCTCGACCGATTGCTGGAACGGCTCCGTCGGCGGTCCTATGAAGATATACAAGACCGTTGCGGGTGCCGAGACCGAGATGGTCATACCGATCATAAACGACGGCACCGATCTGTTCGCACGTAAGGTAAGCGCCTTTGTTGATGCGATTGTCGAGGGCGGCACCTCGCCCATCCCCTCGAGCCAGATCGTTATCAATCAGGCTATTATTGACGGAATCGTTCGCAGCGCGCGCTGCGGTGCCGAGGTAACCGTCGACATTCCAGAGATCGACTGATTTTCATAAGCGATAAAAGCAAAAAGCAATCGGCTTCCCGCTGAGGGTGGTCGGTTGCTTTTTTTAGGTGCGTTAAGCCGATGCTTGTCGGAGCTGATAATTTTTAAAGCAATATAGAAAGCTATGTAGACTTTATTCGGCTGCGCGGTGATACTGCTCGGTCGTATTTGTGTAGATGAGCGAGAGTGTGCCGTCCTCCGATAGCGAGTATGAGAGGGTCATCGGTGCTTCTTCGCCGTCCGCCGTCATAATTATCGCATCACCGCTGACCTTGTACATGCCGTGCTCTATACTTCCGTCGCCGAAAGCGTAATAATCGGTGACGAACGCCGAAGCGGTCGCCGAGCGGTATGCTTCGTAGCTTTCGTAGCCGTATACATCGGCGTAGTAGTCGGCGAACTCGTCAAAGCCGTACTCGACACCGCCGAATATATCGGAGAGTGAGCCGAGATTGTCGTGAACGGTGTGCATGCAGCGGTCAAAGAAATCGGAGAAGTGCTGCTTCGTCGTCTCGATATCATAGTGAAAGTCATAGCTGCCGTCAGATGAGAAGATCGCTTCCTTGACGGTCGTCAGTCCCGATTTGTCGATGAGAGCTATCTCCTCGGCGGTAAAGTCGTAGAATGCGAGAACATCTGATACCGCCTCCTCGTCGAGCGCTATCTCGGTATGCCAGTCTCCGTGCAGCGGAGCCGCCTTATTAACGCATGAGGCAAGCGATACTATTGCCGCGCCGATGAGCAGGGCAGAGATGATTTTTTTCATGGATATGCTCCTTTCGTGAGCCGATATTGTATAGCTATTGTATGCCGGTACATTATTTAAAATGAGCGGGGCGCAACGACAAGCGATGCGCTCCGCTCGAAAGTATAGCATATTTGCATACACTTTGTCAATATTCGGCTGCCGCAGAGCGAAAACATGTTCTTAGCCGATGCTTTGCAATCTGAATCGCTCCCGGCAACAGGTCGCGTGATGCTCTGCGTCCGAAATCATTCGGAGCGGAGAGCGACTACCGGATCCTTTTTCGATGCGCTGCGTGAGGGAATTATGCCTGCAAATAGCGTGAGCAGCACGCTTATTGCAATGAAGAGCAGCGCGAACGGTATCGGAAGCACCGCATTGAGATTTTCAAGATCGGTGAGCGAATGGAGTACAATGTTCACGACAATGCAGAGCAGATAGGTTATGCCCACTCCGATAACACCTGAGGTAAAGCCGATTATCGCCGTCTCTGCATTGAACATGTTCGAGACGTTCCGCTTTGACGCACCTATTGCCCGGAGAATGCCTATCTCCTTTGTGCGCTCCTGAACGGATATAAGGGTTATTACACCTATCATGATGGAGGAGACAATCAGCGATATTGCGACAAATGCTATCAGTACGTAGGTAATAGCATTGATGATAGTGGTGACGGAAGACATTATTATGCCGACATAGTCGGTGTATTTTATCTGTCTCAGCTCGTCGACCGTGTCATTGTAGTCTGATATAGCATCGGTAATGGCATCCTTGTTCTCGAAAGAGTCGGTGTAGATGTTGATGGTTTTCGGTACGCTGCGGTCGATATAGCCGAGCGTCTCGAGAACCTCGTCATGACTCTGCTCGGAGAATTCAAGTGCGGTATCAAAGTATTCCGCGCACTGCTCGTCGCTATAGCTGCCGACAGACTCATCGAAGAGCGCTGCACGTGCGGAATCGTCAAATGCAGCGAGCTGCGCCTCGGCAGCCTGAGAGTATTTTGCGCTCAGCTGCTCAATAAGCGACTTTCTTATCATATCGGTCATTTCGTCGTCGCTCATAGAGGAGATATACGTGCGTACCTCGGCCTCGCCCACCTTCATTTCGGCACTTACATATGATATGACCGCGCTTTCCATATCCTCACGCGACATAGAGGCGAGTGCTGCATCCGCTTGGAGCGCGACTGTCTCTTCCGGTGCTGCCGTTGCGATCTTTGTATACAGCTTTGCACGGTCGGATTCGCTCAAAGCGGCAGCTGCGCTGCGAAAATGCTCTGCTTTTTCCGCCGTGTCGAGGCTGTCTGTATCGGGCTTGAAGGGCAGACCGGTGAGTAGGTCGGTATCGGTATTTTCGAGCTGTGCGGATACAATGTCGGAGGCATCAATCTGCTCTATGATGTAGTCTGTAAGGGCGGATGTATAGGCTATCGAGCCGCTTAGAACAGAGGATATCGCGCCCTCCTTCGGACGGATAATGCCGCTGATATGCAGCTCTTCCGCGTTTGTCCAGAGATATTTTAGTCCTGTGTCGGTATCGCGCAGATCGGTGTAGGTGACAGATCCGTCTGCCGCGGTCTGACGCTCATAGCATGATGAGGGGAGAATAAAGCGGTAGTCGCGTCCCATTATCTCGTCGTAGTCCCATCTCCCGACTGTCTCGTCAATGCTCTCGCCGTTCTTGGTGGCCTCGAGTATCTCGGAAATCGTGTCCTCGGATATGAGACCGAGAGCGTAGAGACTCATTTCATCAAGCTCATTATTTTCGTCGACAACGAGCAGAATATCGTTGTATTCGCTCGGCCAGTCGCCGGTGACAAGCTCGTACTGGTCATAGAAAATATCGGAGAACAGCGAGCCGTCAAGACCTGGCAGCATCTCCTGCCACAGCCTTGTGCTTCCTCTTGAGCTGCTCATCATAGAGGAGAAGATATTGTTTGCTCCGCCTGCCGACATCATGCTTGATACCGCGCTCTCGTCCATGCCGTAGTACTCGGCGAGCATTCTGCGGGTAAGCTCCTCAGTGTCGCTCTTGGTGATACTGCCGTCGATGTTCTCGGTGTATATCTGCGGGTCGAGACCGTAGCCGTACTGTATTCCGGTAACTGCCTCGCGCAGTCCGGTAGTGTCATTTTCGTCCTTGACAGCCGCAGTAAGATACTCGTTAAACGAGCTGAGGTCGTTTTCGGACTCCTCTACTTCGCTCAGTGCGTTTATCATATCGTAGACCATCGACTTTTGATATATCGCGTCGTTTTCATGCGCCTCACCGGATTTTGCATTACCGGTAAAGGTTGTGAGAAGGGTGGTTATATCAACGGTGGTTGATTCAAGGGTGATAGGATAAGAGGAAAGAGTCTCCTCCTGCACAGAGTCGATGAACATCGTCATTCCCTGAGAAACGGCGAATATCAGTGCAATGCCGATAATTCCGATGCTTCCCGCGAATGAGGTGAGAATTGTGCGCCCCTTTTTGGTAAAGAGGTTTTTAAGTGACAGCGAAAATGAGGTCGCAAGCGACATAGACGGTTTTTTTGCCTCTTTGCGCCGCTCCGAGCTGCTTTTAGCCTCGGCATCGGCAAGTCGCTTTGCGTCGGTTGCTTCAAGCTCTGACAGTTCAGTATCGCTCAGCGGTGCCGAATCTCCTGTTATTCTGCCGTCGAGAATGTTGATTATTCGCGTTGAGTAGCGCTGTGCAAGCTCGGGGTTATGCGTTACCATAATAACAAGTCGGCGCTCGGAGATCTTTTTCAGTATCTCCATAACCGTAACGCTCGTCTCTGTGTCGAGAGCTCCGGTAGGCTCGTCGGCAAGGATTATATCCGGGTCGTTTACGATAGCGCGCGCAATTGCCACACGCTGCATCTGACCTCCCGAGAGCTGCGACGGGCGCTTTGATAGCTGTTCACCGAGCCCTACATCCTTCAGTGCCTGCACGGCGCGCTTCCTGCGATCTGACTTTTTAATGCCCGAGAGCGTCAGCGCAAGCTCAACATTCTGCAGTACCGTCTGATGCGGAATGAGATTATAGCTCTGAAATACAAAGCCTATCGAATGGTTTCGGTATGCGTCCCAGTCGCGGTCGGTGTAGCCCTTTGTGCTTCTGCCGCCGATGGACAGGTCTCCCGAGGTGTAGCTGTCGAGACCTCCGATTATATTGAGCATTGTTGTCTTTCCGCAGCCGGACGGACCGAGGATAGAGACAAGCTCGCTCTCGCGAAATTCTATGCTGACCCCTCGCAGCGCCTCGATCTTTCCGTCGCCTGCGGGATATTCTTTTCTTATATCGGTTAATCTGAGCATAATACTCCTTTCACGTGTCGGCTTGGCAACTGTTATAATATGTCATATTAACAGTGTCATTATAAACCTTACAAGTGAATAGTTCATTCTGAATTAGTTAACAATCGTTCGACATATCTATAAAATCGTGCGATTGGATGCGGCGCACGGTCTCTCGAGCATTAAAAAGTCCGAAATAACAGAGCGCTATCCTATCTGCTGAGGATGATGCCGGGATAAAAAAACCCCCGCTCAAGCGTGCGGGGGAGAGATAAACGTATCATTCGGTTTGTGCCGAGGACTCAGTCCTCTCGGAATCAGTCCTTGTCGGACTCATCCTCATCCTCTACCTCGATATCGTCGATCTTTGTATTGCAGTTAGGGCACTCGATGCTGCCGTTGAGCATATCCTCGGTGATATAGATCTTATCGCCGCAGTTCGGGCACTCAAGCTCGTAGAGATCGTCATCGTCATCATCGTCGCAGCAGCAATCGCAGTCGTCGTCATCGCAGCAATCGCAATCGTCGCCGTAGACATACTCCTCTACCTCGCCGAGATCGTGGTCGAGCTCGTCGATGTAGTCAGCCATAACGTCTGCGCGCTCCTCGGCATCGGTGAGATCGTGAGCAAGATCGTCAACAATGTCGATCAGCTTGAGAACGATCTTTCCCATGTCGGAGTCAGCATCAAACTTCATTCCCTCGAGCATACCCCTCAGATATGCAACCTTTTCGATGTTTTCCATGATATTACCTCCGAAAAAAACAAGTTGTCTGCGCCGGCTTTGCCGGGCAGGGAGTCAGCGTCCGCACCTTATGCGCGGGCGAGATATTCGCCGGTTCTGGTATCTATCTTGAGCTTGTCGCCGATATTGATAAAGAGCGGAACCTTGATCTGAGCGCCGGTCTCGAGAGTTGCGGGCTTGGAAGCGCCGGTAGCAGTATCACCCTTGAAGCCGGGCTCTGTGTCGGTAACCTCGAGCTCAACGAACATAGGAGGCTCAACGCCGAATACGTTGCCCTTGTAGGAGATGATCTTGCACATCATCTCTTCCTTGACGAACTTAAAGTTGTCATCGAGCTTGTCGGCGCCGATAGGCAGCTGCTCGTAGGTATCGGTATCCATGAAGTAGTAGAGATCGCCGTCGTTGTAGAGGTACTGCATTTCCTTTCTCTCAACATATGCGTTCTCAAACTTATCGGTCGGGCTGAAAGTACGCTCCGTAACAGCACCGGTAATGACATTGCGCAGCTTTGTTCTTACAAATGCCGCACCCTTACCGGGCTTTACGTGCTGGAACTCAATGACCTGAAGAACATTTCCGTCCATCTCAAATGTTACGCCGTTTTTAAAATCGCCGGCTACTACCATATAATTTTTCCTCCGATTAAATGTAAGAATGAAAATAACGAACTTTTAAATTCAAGTAATTATAACATCTCTGCGACTTTTTGTCAATAGCAAACTACTTATGTCTGCTCTGCTTCCGTCGCAGCCGATTATCTATACACAGAGCTCAATAAGCTCCTTCGGACAGCTCGTGAGTATGCGTGCGCCGCCCTCCTCTATAAGTGCCATATCCTCTATGCGTATGCCGCAGCGACCCTCGATGTATATGCCGGGCTCGACCGTTACGATGTTGCCCGGATGCAGTCTGCGCTCGCCCGCATGCGGCGAAAGATTCGGTGCCTCGTGTATAAAGAGACCTACTCCATGACCGAGACTGTGACCGAAGCATTTTCCGTATCCCGCATCGTCTATTATCTTCCGCGCGATACCGTCAGCCTCGCTGCACAGCATTCCGGCGCGCAGAGCGCTCTCAGCCGCAAGCTGTGCACGCAGTACGGTGCCGTAGATTGTGCGCATTTCTTCATCTGCGCGGCCGATACATACCGTACGTGTCATGTCGGAGCGATATCCGCCGACCTCGGCACCGTAATCCATTGTCAGAAAGCCGTGCTCGAGCGGGATGTTTCTCGGTACTCCGTGCGGGAGCGACGAAGCACTGCCCGACACAGCTATCGTCTGAAAGGCGATGCCGTCAGCACCGCTGCGGCGCATAAAAAAGTCAAGTTCGAGCGCCACATCGGTCTCCGTTCGCTCCGGCGAGATGAACTCGAGTATATGGTCAAATGCCCGCTCGGCTATGCGCTGAGCGCTCTCGATAAGTGCGACCTCATCCGGTGTTTTTACCTCGCGCAGAGCATCGAAGCTGCCGCGTATCGGCTCAAATGTGCAGGCGGGGTACTGCTTTTTCCAACGCTCAAGCTCGGCGCAGGTCATGTATATATCCTCATAAAAAAGTCGCTTCACCTTGCCGTCACGCAGAATAGGCTCAGCGGTTCCGAGGCCGCGGTCGAGCAGTACGGTCTCGAGCGGCTGTGCGATTTTCGCGCGCGCCGCCTCAATATACCGCGAATCCGCAAATACTACGGAGCGGTCATGCATGATGATCGCATAACCGTCGGTATATTCAAAGCCGCAGAGATACCGGATATTTTCGGGACAGGTCAGTATCAGTGCCTCGCCCTTATCTACAAGCGCCTCTGCGCGCCCGACCTTTTCTTCCGTCAGCTTATTATTCACACTTTTCACCTCTTGCTTGTGTACTTTTTCGCAGTGCAGCCCCGCCGTTTTATGGATTTGTGCCCAAGAGCTGCTCGGTGAGCGTTTTCAGCGCGAGCGCATCCTCGGCCTGCGTGCCGTCGGACTCGCATACTATGCTCGGCGTCAGTCCGTATTCGGCTATCGCCTCGGCAAACGGCTCGTAGGGAGGACCGAATTTATCATCCTTAAAGGTGAGATGCTTCTTCTCGCCCTTATCGGTGTACTCTATCTTTGAAAAATGGCAGTGCAGATCGCGGGCATAGCTGTCACCGAGCGTCTCGCCGATGCGATCGAAGACCCGACGGTAGTCGTCCTTTGTTTTGAATGCAGCGCCGAGCTCGCGACAGTTGACGTGTCCGAAATCGACAACGGGGGAGAGTGTCCCGCCGAGCTTGCACAGCTCTATGACCTCTTCTATCGTGCCGAGCTGATTCAGCTTTCCCATCGTTTCGACACCTATGCGAACTCCTGCGGGATTGTTTACTGTCTCAAGCGCTTTATACAGCGTGTCGGCGGCGAGCCTCATAGCCTCATCACGCGATATTTTGGCGGCGCTGCCCGCATGAACGACGATTATATCCGCACCCATTGCAGCAGCAGCATCAACGCTCTGTTGGATATATACGATACTGTGCAGACGCTTTTCGGGATCAACGCCCGAGAGCGAGATATAGTACGGCGCATGCACCGATAGTGCGATGCCGTTTGCACGCGCCGCTTCTCCGAGCTTTCTAAAGCCCTCTTCGCTTCCGCGAATGCCGTTTCCGCCCTGATATTCGTATCTGTCAAGCCCGAGTGAGGCTACAAATGCGGGAGCTTGGAGCGTGCTTTTTCCGCCCGCAGCCGCAAAGCTGAGCGAGTTTCCTGCCGGGCCGAAGGTCGCTTTTTTATTCATGTCTTGTTTTCCTTCCTCTTGTATAGATGCTTCAGGGGTATCTCACCGACGCGTTTCAGGCGTGTTCCGATATCCTTTCTGTCCTTTATCGGGTCGACGAGTATGCAGCGAACGCCCGCTCCGCGTCCCGCACAGACATCGGTAAATATTTGATCTCCGAGCATCATCGTTTCGTCGGATGATGCGCCAACCTGCTCCATCAGACTGATAAGAGCGGTTTTTTTCGGCTTTCCCGCCTTTGATATCGCCGGGTAATGTGTCTGACCGTTATATAGATCCACCCGCGCCGCCTTGTTATTCGAGACGAATGCGAGCTTTATTCCCGCCGCTTCGAGCCTTGCATAAAAATCGAGCGCCGCCTCGGGCGGTGTCGGACTTTCGTAGGGTGCGAGCGTATTGTCGATATCCGATATAACGAATCGAATGCCGCTATCGACGAGCATTTCAGTGTCTATCGCGGCGATATCGTGTACATATAGATCGGGAATGAAAAATGAGAGCGCGCCTCGGCGACGCGTGAGTTTTTTTGTCATATTCGGGTGTCGACCTCGGATCTTCGTAATAATCGTTTGAATAGAGATTGCGGATGTTGTTTACCGAAATGTGCATTTCGGATGTTAGTTTAAACCATCGGAATGCACAGATATCCCCGCCGATGCACGGCAAAACCGACCGAGAGTTCTCGGGTCGATAGGCTCGGGGAGCTGAGCGGTCAGAGTGCTTGTTGAGCAGACCGAGATGTAATATCCTCTTTTTATATAGGTGCGTATCGGATAAATTTTTTCGCCCGATACCGCGGCATTGCCGTCAATACAGAAGCTGTCACGCGGCATGGAAAAGCCGTTGCCTGTCAGCTTCATAAACGCCTCACGACATGTCCAAATTCTGAAAAAAGCATCTGCTATGCTGTCCGCCGTTCTGACGGTCTCTGCGTCGTTCTCGGAAAAGAAACGCTCCGACAGGGCAAGCATTCGCTTGTGCGGCAAATAGCGTGGCTGCTCGATATCAAGTCCGCAGGGGGCTGTTGAGAGCGCGGCTCCCGCAAGCATTCCGCTGTGCGATAATGAAATATACTTGCCCGACAGCGTAGGAGCGCCGAGCTGTGAATATGTTACGGCGCCGTCCTTTTCACGCATTCCCGCAGCAGTGTGCAGCACACAGTCGAGCGCGAGCGACGCCGCAAGGGATAGAGCACGGTCTTTCGGTGCGGAGAGCGCATTATACTTTGCTCGCCGTGCCTCCGATATTCCGGCAGTGAGTCGGACTGAAAGCTCAGGATCATCGAGCAGCGGAGCAGCATCTACGAGACATATAACGGGCTCTCCGGGCTTTTGCATTATGCTCCGGTCGGATGCGCCGTTGCATGAGATGCTCCCAGCCCGTTTTTCTATTGAGCCGTCGGTGTTATTCTGCACGGTCATAGCGTGCGGAGACAGCCGTCACCGATGCGGCAGCTATCGGCATCGGTGCGAGCTTCGCCTGGCCGAAAAGGTAGTACAGTGTGCTGACCGCGCCGCCGAGAATCATAAGAACAGCCATTATCAGTGCGACTATTCTTGATACCGGAGTCCTTTTTTGTCTTTTTTTTACGGGAGCTGTTTTAGGTGTATATATGCTTTGCTTATCTGCCACTTTTGGTACCTCACATTACATTACTGTGTCGGAATAATTATATATTAATACGTAAAACAAATCAAGGCGGAACTGTTAAAAGAAATCGCACAGCCTGCCGCACGTTCATGGGCGGCTCGGTATAATTATCTATCTGCTTCTCCGGTTTCTTTGCGCTCTGCTTGCTTTTCTCTGCGGTAGAGAACGGCGTTCATTACCGTACCGGAGAGTAAGAACAATCCGCAAATTACAGAAAATGCGTCGTGCGTGAGCGAGGCAACGGTGCTGCCAGAGCACATTCCTATATCGGCGGTGATATAGCCCTCGCCGCCGTATTCTATCGAGTCGAGTATAGCGCCGGACGGAGAGATGAATGCAGATATTCCGGTAGATGCAGAACGAACGGTGTATCTGCCGGTCTCGACAGCGCGGAGCACGGCGCTGCGGAGGAGCATCTCGGAGCCTGACTCACCGTACCATGAGTCGTTTGAGAGTATGAACAGAACCTTGCCGTTTTGAGCCGCACGTCTTGCTTCTGAGGAGTAGAGCGAATCGCAGCAAACGAGCACGCCGACGGTGCCTTCATCTGTCGGTATAGAGCTGCTGTCGCTGCCGGAGGTAAGCTCGGTTCCGCTGAGATTCAGCTTCGAAAGCGACGGCATTATACGTTCGAGCAGACCGCCGAGCGGGACGTATTCGCCGAACGGGACGAGGTGCTTTTTGCTTACCGTCTCCTCTCCTATGGTACCGTCGGGCGATACGGCATAGACCGAATTGTAGGTCTTGGTTATGCGGTTTTCATTTTCGTCGTAATCGGTATCCTTGGAGAAAGCGCCGATTATCAGAGTACTTCCGCTCTCTGCGGAAAATTTTTCGAGCTTTCTTGCATACGATTCGTAGTAGCCGAGATCAACGCTGACGGCGGTCTCCGGCCATACGATAATATCCGGTTCGTCTGAATCGGAGGAATATGCGGACAGCTCGAGATAGGTCGCGAGCGCATCCTCGCTTGCCGTTCCGCCCCATTTTTCGGCCGTGCCGATATTAGCCTGAATTATACTGATCTTTTTGCTTTCATCGCTGCCGCCCGCGACAGCCATGTTTATCAGCCCGAATAGATAGCTGAGCAAAACGGTAAACGTGGCGGCGACGACATAGCCGTTCTTCTTTGCCCATCTGCTGCGCTCCTTTTTAGCTTTGACCGTTTCGCCGGGAACGAGCTTTTTGTATCTGCGATGCCCTCCGGCGGCGTAGGGCTGCATCTGACCGAGCTCAGCCTCCGAAAAGCTGCGGAAGCCGAGCGCAAGCATCGACGCGGTGAATACGATAATGAACGCCACAAACGGTGAGCCGAACAGAGCGCTGCCCTGAACGAGCGGCAGACAATCGGTCTGTGTCAGTGCGAGCGGCGCGAGCGGAAACTGCATGGGCAAAAGTCCGATCAGCCATTCGATGAACGAAAAGGATGCAGCGAAGGCTATTGCTTCTCCTGCTCCGCCGAGCCTGACCGACAGCGGATATGCGAGGCGGCATATCGGCGCGCACAGCGCAAGCGGCAGCGCGGAGAGCAGTACGAGCAAGAGCCAGCCGGCAAAGCAGAGAAGTGCTGCCGTCGGACGCGATACAGATGCATATTCCATCGGGTACATGCCGTAGATGAACAGATAACCTATACCGAAATAACCCACGGCGTACATCAGTGCATGTCTGAATAAATAACCGCGTGTGAAGATTATGTATGCGATTATCGAGATCGAAAAATACGGGAGAAAAAACAGAGACGGAAGGTTCAGCGGCAGTGCCGTTAAAATTCCTGATATGAGTGCGAGTATCAGATACATCGGTTTATCCTCGTTTTTGCTTTGTGCGGCTTTTTGCCGCCTGCTGCTTGGTTTTAGAGCGCACGGCAGACTTCGAACGTGTGCTGTTTTTCCGGCGTTTGCTGTCGGCGGAGCGTTTGTGCGTCACGGCATTGTCGCTTCCTTTAAAACTTGAGTTCTTTTCCGGGTGCGTTTCAGCTGCGGCGCGGACGCTTCTTTTAGATTGACTGACGCTTGATGCCTTATCCATGCTGCCTTGGCCTGCAGTCTCTGCGGCAGCTGCTGTCGGCTCATATGCTCCGCGGTACTCCTTGAATTCGCGAAGAAAGGGAATGTGCTCCGGGTCGGCGGGTATCTCATATTTCTTGCCCTCGAGCGAGAGCTTATATGCATACAGCGCCTGATGTGAGTAGCCGCGTGCGCGATCCTCGCGGTTGATGCCGTATTTCCCCTCGCCGAGCAGCGGGTGCCCCGCAGCCTGCATCTGCGCACGTATCTGATGCGTTCTGCCGGTGATTAGAGTTACCTCAAGCAGCGACAGCTCTCTCTCCTCCGCGAGCACTCGGTAGTCGGTTATCATCGTGCGTCCGTTCGGAGTTTTTCGCTCTCCGAAGTGAACATGCACTATGCCGTGCTGTGCGTCCTTTTCCATCCAACCGGTAAGTCGTCCGCGCTTTTTTTCCATATAGCCGTGAACTGCACACAGATAACGCTTTGTAACCTCTCCGGCACGGATCTCTTCGTTTATACGGCGCAGCGCCTCGGCGGTCTTGGCAGCTATAACTATTCCCCCGGTATTGCGGTCGATGCGGTTGCACAGTGCAGGGGTAAAGCTCCGCTCTGTATCAGGGTCATACTTTCCCTCGCGCCACAGATAGGCAAGGACATTGTTTATCAGCGTGTCGCGCTCATCGATACGGCTGCCTCCGCCTGCGCTGTCGTCTCCGCCGTGTACAGCCATTCCGGGTTTTTTGTCGATAAGGATGATCTCTTCATCCTCATAGATTATATCTATGTGCGGCGTTATCGTGCGATACGGCTCGGCTTTCGCTTCTCCGTTATCGGACAGCAGATCATCGGGCAGAAACAGCTGCAAGGTATCTCCCTCGCAGAGCTTTTGAGATATATCGGCTCTGGCGCGGTTCACCTTTATTTTTTTCTTGCGTATTGCCTTGTACATCAGCGACTGCGGCAGCAGCGGCAGACTTTTTGACAGATATTTGTCGAGACGCTGACCGGCATCGTTTTTGCCTATTGTAAATTCTTTCATTTTATTCTCTCGGTCGTTCCTCGGAAATGCCGTTTCATTTCTAAGAACGTAAAGGTTGATTGTTTTCGGAGTATATCCTTTGACCGTTCACCATTCCGCTCGATTTGTGCGTCACAGCTGCTTGCAGCCCTTTACCCGCCACATCGTGCCGGAAAAAGACGGCAGCGAGAGCACCGCTTTGCAGCCGGATCGCCTTATCCCGCCCTCATTACCGCAGCCGCTGAAGCATTCGCTCTCCGAGCAAAGCAGGAGGGTAAAACGCGCGGCGGCATATTCCGGCGGTAGCGTCAGGTGATATGCTGTCGGTGTATCGGAAAAGTTGAATGCCGCAACGATGCGGTCGCCGGATAGCGCTCTGCGTTCTATTACATAAACACAGCTTTCCTCGCCGTGACACTCGAGCCAGCGAAAGCCGCCAGGATCCCGGTCAAGCTCATAGAGCGCGGGCGAATCGAGATATATGTGCGAAAGGCGGCGCATATACAGCGCAAACGAGTCATGCAGCGGATAGTGCAGGATATCCCAATCCATCTCGCGGTCCTCGCTCCATTCGCGAAGCATACCGAGCTCTCCGCCCATAAAAATCAGCTTTGCACCGGGGTGCATATACATATACATGTACATAGCACGCGCCTGTGGAAATTTTGCTTCATATTCGCCGTTCATCTTTCCGAGAACGGTAGCCTTTCCGTGTACCGACTCGTCGTGCGAGAGCGGAAGTATATAGCTCTCGCCGTAGTAGTACATCATAGAAAAGGTCAGGCGATGATAGTCGCGGATGCGGTATTCCGGCGCGGTGCGGAAGTAGTCGAGAGTGTCGTGCATCCAGCCCATATCCCATTTGTAGTCAAAACCGAGACCTCCGTCTTTCGGAGTCTTTGTGACTCCCGTATAGGCGGTGGAATCCTCTGCACATAGCAGACAGTGAGGAAACCTTGCGTGCAGACCGTCGGTGAGTGTTCGCAGAAATGTAACTCCTCCATCGCATATGCCTCTTGCGGGATCGCCGAGCCAATATATTATACGGCTTACCGCATCTACGCGCAGTCCGTCAAAATGAAAATCTTCTAAGAAACTCGCTGCGGCAGAGCAAAGAAATGACCGCACATCGCCGTGTGCATGCATAAAGTTGCAGCTGCCCCATTCGCTGATGCCCACATCTCCGCTCGGGTATTCGTAAAGCGCAGTTCCGTCGAAATGCTCGAGACCGTAGCCGTCAACAGCAAAATGTACCGGGACGAAATCAAGCAGTACACCGATTCCCGCAGCGTGGCATCGGTCGATGAGGAGACACAGCTGCTCGGGCGTGCCGTAGCGTGCGGTAGGAGCAAAGAATCCGGTCGCTTGATATCCCCACGAGCTGTCACACGGATATTCGGCAATCGGCAGGAGCTCAAGATAGTTGTAGCCGCATTCGGTGAGATACGGAACGAGCAGCTGTGCAAGTTCGGCGTAATTGTACAGTCCGCCGTCCGGCTTGCGTCTGAATGCGGAGGCGTGAAGCTCGTAGATATTTATCGGACCGTCAGCGCGCTTAGCAATACTTGCATCGCACGCGGAGCGGTCTGCGTCCGATATACCGGCATGGGTATGTGAATGTCGCTTATCATCGGTGTGACGCTTGCCGCGCGGCATATATCCTTCGCCCGAACTGCGTGCAGACATCCACTCTCCGTCTTGCCACTCATAGCTCGGCGCGGCAGATATTATAGAGGCACCGCCGCCTCCGAGCTCGGCTCTACGTGCATACGGGTCTGCCTTGTCGCGAAGCACACCGTCCGCTCCGAGTACCGCGTATTTATACATCATTCCGCACTCGGCACGCTCGTCGTAGTATTCCCAAACGCCGCCCTCGCCGCGATGCGCAGGACAGGGCTGCCAATTGCTCCATTCACCGATGATGGCTACCGAGCGCGCGGACGGGGCATAGACACGGAAGATATATCCGCCCGCTTCTGCGTGCACGCCGAGATATTTATGTGCATCAAAGCATGTTCCTGTATAAAAGCTGTTAAAATCAAACCTCATATCGCCGTACCCGAATGATCATGTAAGAGTTGTTTTCAGTGTAATAATTTTTCTTATCCCGCCGCAGCTGCGGCAGCTCGGCAAAATATCTCATCGTATTTTATCACAAATATACTGTACAGTCAAGAAAAACAGAGCTGCTTGCAGTCGGAAAAGACTTGATTTTATACGCAGCTTGTGATAGAATCAGCTTGAATAGATTACCTTGTCGCAAGGAGGAATGTTGTATGAAAAACGAGACCTTAGATGTCATTAATTCGCGCAGAAGCATCCGCGCATACAAAAGCGACGCAATACCGAGTGAGCTGCTCGATGCCGTGCTTGAAGCAGGAACAAGCGCACCTACAGGAATGGGCAGACAGTCTCCGGTAATTATCGCGGTCGAGAGCAAGGCATACCGCGATAGAGTATCAAAGCTGAATGCCGCGGTTCTCGGTTCGGATACAGACCCATATTACGGTGCGCCGGTAATTATTCTCGTGCTTGCCGACAGCAGCCGACCGACATATGTAGAGGACGCAAGCTGTGTGCTTGAAAATATGATGCTTGCCGCACATTCACTCGGACTCGGTACTGTATGGGTGCATCGCGAACGCGAAATATTCGACAGCGAAAACGGCAAGCGGCTGCTCGCCGAGTGGAAGCTGCCCGAATCGCTGCGCGGCGTGGGCAGCATAGCTATCGGCTATCCCGCCGTCGAGCCGGATGCGCGCCTGCCACGTAAGGACGGATACATTATTCATGTCTGAGCGACGCAGCACATGCGGGCATGGGCAGCGTTCGGATGCTTGTCCGAATCTCGAACAAGCGGGTATGATCGCCGCGCCGTTTCTTCTCTCACCGTATTATAAGTCATGTATATGGGGAGGGAACAGTCTTGCTCGGCTGTACGGGAAGCGTGCCGACATTCCGCAGCTCGGAGAAACATGGGAATGCTCTGTCCACCCGTCGGGACAGAGTACCGTTGCGAGTGGCTGCTTTACCGGCAGACTGCTCGGCGATGTTTTGTCCGAGTATCCGTCGCTGCTCGGCAAAGAAAACGAACTGCCGATACTGATAAAGCTGATAGACGCGCAGAGCGATCTGTCGGTTCAGGTGCATCCGGATGATGCGTATGCAATCTCGCGTGAGGAACAGCACGGCAAGACCGAGATGTGGTATATCCTCGAGGCGCAGCCCGGCGCGCAGCTCGTGCTCGGATTTGACCGCCCGCTTACACGACAGCTGGTTCGTGAGGCTGCCGAACGCGGTGGGCTCGGGCGATATCTGCGATATGTTCCGGTTAAGCGCGGAGATGCATTCTTGATAGAGCCGGGTACTGTACACGCCATAGGCGGGGGAATAGTACTTGCCGAGATACAGCAGAGCTCAGATGTTACGTATCGGCTGTGGGATTACGGACGTAAGGAAAAGGACGGGAAATTGCGTCCGCTGCATATAGACAGCGCTCTTGATGTTGCGGTACTTGACGGACGCGCGATCAAGCCGCTGTATCGGCATCCTGCCTGCAGCGGCATTACGGAAATATGCAAGACGCAATATTTTTGTGTTACTCGCATTGAAGCAAAGACCGCCGCCGTCGCAGACGGCACGGAGTATTCCGGCACCTTGCTGCCGACGGAAGAGAATTCTGCGTCGGTGCTGCTGTGCATAGACGGCAGCGGAGAGCTTCGCGCCGAACGCGATAATGACCGTAATGCGGGATCATGCTCGGGCTTTGATTCCCGCGACAGTATATCGTTTGCTGCTGCGATAGGCGCGGACGACACATATCAAGCGCCGCACAGCGCTCTTTCGTTTAAATGCGGCGACTGTATATTTGTCCCTGCCGGTAATATGAGGCTGTCTTTAACAGGAGCTTGTGTTTGCCTGCGTGTGAAATTTTAGACTTGCTTTACATTATAAGATTTTATCGCTGCAGTTTAGCTCACATTTTTTTATTTTAGTATAAACGGATATGCTCGAGCTTGCATGAATGCATTTATATCTGCTCGGTACCAGAGATTTTCTTTTTGAAAAAATAACGCTCCGGTGTGATTTTTCGACGATTCTCAAAAATGAACCGTCTGTGAAAATCACACCGGAGCGATATTATATTCTTTAATTATCACCTCTTGATCCGAGCTAAAGATCTGAATTAATGATTTTTGCTCGTATCGGGCGATATTTAAATGCTATTTACGTTCGACAATCAGAGGGTATATCCGAGCTCGCTTATGGTATCGTCGATATTGTCCTTGCCGTATAGTTCGCACAGCAGCTGATATTTTTCGTCAAAGCCGTCGATCTTGCTGCCGTTTATGTAGAGCGACTTTACAACTTCTGTAAGCTCGTCTGCAATATCGTAGGGAATAAAGCTGTCGAGATCTGCAGGCTCGCCTATCGCGATTTTTTCGCCTGCGTTGTCGAGAGAAACAGCCATCTTGTAGGACATGGTTTTCTGTCTTGTGTTCGACGGATCGATCCTCAGAGTAGCGCCGAAGCTGAATTCAATATCGAGGTAGGTAATATATCCGTCCTTGTTTATGCTGCAATTCAGCTTGATGCTTGTCGGGTCTGCGGGATTCTCGATTTTCGGAAGATGAGTGAGACCCTCGGTGCGCAGCGAAATTACATCAAGCGAGCTGCCGCTCAGCATACCCGCATCAGCGCTCAGACTGAGCGTGACGGAACCGTCGCTGTTTTTGTTTGCGCACACGCCGGAAAGGGCAGAGGTGTTGATATCAGCGGGAAGATAGAGGGATGCCATTTCTTTGAATTTATAGCCTGCGAGCTTACCCTCTATATAGCTCGGATCCTCGAGCAGCGGGAGATATGCTTTTCCTGCACCGTAGAAAATATAGGAGTTAACAGTGTCTATTCCGTCAGATACGGATTCTCTGAGCTTTCCGCGGGTAATACCGTCCTCGGAGGTACGCAGCTTTAGATTACCGATACGCTCATATATCATGGAGTTATCCGTTGATTTGAGAGTGCGACTTGCTTTTATATCCGCCTCCTCAAGATTTGCCGTCTTTTCGATAGCGCTGTCGAGGATCTCTTTCCAGTTCTCGACGGCTGCCGCATCGCTTTCCTTTTCGATTCTGCCGACAGCGGAATTCATCTCGGTGAGAGGCGTCTCGACCTCGTCCTCGTGTGCGACCGTTTCTTCCGGCTCCTCGGGATCGGTTTCGGGCGGATCGGTGTCGAATGCTCCCGGATCTGCAATGTACTTCATGAGTCGTATAAGATCGCGGGTGTCGGTAATATTATCGTTGTTCAGATCGGTACCGACGGCTTCAACGCCCTCTCCGTCGGCAGCTATATATTTCATAAGTCTTACAAGGTCGGCTGTGTCGACATTTCCGTCATTATTTATGTCGCCGTATTTCGCCTGTACGCCGAAAGAGATTACGGCAGTCGCGGCAACAGTTGCCGTAACAACCGCGGCGGCAGTCAGCAGTAAATTTTTAATTGATTTCATCTTTATTCTCCGTAAAATCAAATTTTGTATTACAACAAAGCGTAAGCGGCGCGGGGAAACCGCACCGCTTACAGAAAATGATGTTAGATCTTAGAGGTAGGCAGGTTACGCAATGTCGTGCGCGGTAAGCTCGACCTCATAACCGGCAATGTGCTTCATAAGTCTTACAAGGTCGATCGTATCAACAGCATCGTCGTTATTTACGTCTGCGTTGAATGCAGGAACTGCCTGTCCGGAGACGCTCTTCATAAGACGGACTATGTCCTTAGTGTCGATTTCGCCGTCACCGTTGATATCGCCTGCCTTAAGGGAAGAGACGAAATCTGTCTTTGTAAACGAGAGGTTAATCACACTGTCGCCCGTTCCGCTCATACCGTTGAGCATCCATCTGGATGCATTGCCGTTGCTGGCAAAGCTGCTGCCGAAAGGAATCTTCTCTCCGTCGCATATATTTGCGTAGAAAGAAACGGAACCGCCTTCAGCAATATAATTGATCGCAGTCTCGGTAAGCGGGATCTGCATCTCAACAGCGTAACCGGTATCGGTATCTTTAGCCCTTACATAGTTGAGGTTTGCCTTACGACCTTCATCTCTTGCTGCGAGATTCTCTGTGTTGAAAATATGTCTGCCTAAAAATGTGTGGAAAGCCGTGCTGCACTCTTCAAAAGCAAGCTCGCATTTATCCTGATACTCGGCGGGAGCCTTGTCAGGGGAGGTTACGAGCATACGCTTACCTTCCGCATTATAGTAGCAATAGTACTGATTTCCGTTTTCGTCGAGGGTCGGAGTTGTATCGGAACCGTCGCAGATCATGTCGCGATATGTCTGTGCCTTAGAGTTTACATCGTCCTGGAAGCAGCAGTACTCCCACCAGTTGATGCAGTAATCATTCAGAGTGGAGAGAGTATTTTCGTATTTTACCTTTGCTGTCTCGGTATCGAAATGAGCCTCGCAGTTATTATCGGCACCGCTGTAGAAAATACTGCCGCCGTATGATGCAACAAAGCCGAGAGTCGAGACGGGCTGGGGGTCCTTTTCGATGGCTGTAACGGTACCCTCATCCTTATTTACCTCATAGGAGGTCTTGGGCATATCGTTAAATGCAAATGTCGAAAGCACATAGTCGCCCCACACAGGTCTGCCGGACCAACCGGACGCATATGCTTCATTGCGCTCAGTGTCGGTAAGAGCGATAGGATCGTCGTCTACTACATCCGCATAGACAAATATGCTCTCGCCGTTGTAGAGGAAGTAGAAGGTTGTATCAGTGAACCACTTGCTTCTGAGTCCTGCCTCGGTCCAACGGAATTTAACGCCCTCGGGCAGTTTTCTATAATCGCCCTCGTAGAGATCGTCGCTAAGAAAATCATCCTTGGTAATCTGCTTTCCGTCAGCGTCGTAGATTTCAATATATCCTGTATCAAAATCGTATCCCGCTACCTTGTAGAACTTAGCTTCATCAAGCTGGAAAGTATTCATATCGATCTTTCCGGAGCTTGCGAGATCGGAAAGCTTGAACGAATAGGACTTAGTATAAGCGCTGTCCAGCTCTCCGTCGAGGGTAGGGGTAGCAAAACGAACAAAGTTCGTATTTGCATTCGCCGCAGAAACACTTCCTATGGTAGGTGCTATTGCGGTGCTTGCGATAAGCGCTGCGGAAACAAATGTAAGCAGCTTTTTGTTTTTCATCTGAATAACCTCCTGATGAACAATGGGATTTTGCCGCATATATAACAAATAAATATATAAACGGCCTCATGCAATTATGATTATACCATCTGATTTTATATTTGTCAACAGTATTTCACGCAATATGCATAAAAGATTTATGGATTTTTTTAAGGCAGTTGTAATAATGACAGTCAAGACAAAAAACAAAGCCGCACCCCTTATCGGGGGCGGCTTTTCGTCGAATTGTACATATTTTCGTAATTTTCGTGCTTTAGATAAAATTAGATAAAATCAGAAAAAACTCGTAATTCCGGCTGCTTTACCGATCTGATCCGACACATGCATCCGCATTATCCGTTTGCCCTGATGCATCGGTCCGCGACTGAGACGAAAGCGGCGATTGCATCTGCGCGAGATGCTCGCGTGCGACTGCAAGCATTAGCTTGATACGGTTTTCCTGGTTGACAGCGGTAGCACCGGGGTCGTAGTCTATCGGAACGATGTTGGCGCGCGGGTATTTTTCGCGCAGCTTGCGTATCATTCCCTTGCCGACGATATGATTAGGCAGACAGCCGAACGGCTGAACGCAGATGATATTCTCATATCCGAGCTCATAAAGCTCTGCCATCTCTGCGGTGAGCAGCCATCCCTCGCCCATGTCGCAGCCGCGGCTGATAATACCGTCGACGAGCTTTGTCAGATGAGTAAAGCTCGATGGCGGGGTAAAGCCGTGCGCGGAAGCGGCAGAGATTATCTTGCTCTTAACTCCCTCAAGGTATCTGCGAGCGATGCGGCAGACGTACAGCGGCATCTTTTCTCCGCCGTAGAGGTCGTATGCCTCGATGCCGCCCTGAACGCAGTAGAGCATAAAGTCGAGAAGACCCGGTACCATGACCTCGCAATCCTCTGAGGCAAGGAAGCGCTCGAGGTTGTTATTTCCGAGGGCTGAGTATTTTATATAGATCTCGCCGACTATTCCGACCTTGACTCTCGGCTTTGTATCGCGTTCTATCGCCTCAAACTCTGCCGCTATCTTATCCATCGTCTTTTTTATGGATGAGCCGTAGAGCTGCCGTCCGTGATTGAACTCTTCGCAGAGATATTCCGTCCATTTCTCGACGAGCTTATCGCTGTCTCCCTTATGTATCTCATACGGCGCGGTCTGATTGCGCAGCAGCATGAGCAGATCGCCGTAGGCGAGCGCCGACATGGCGCGGGGAAGCATGGGCAGTGTGATCTTGAAGCCGCCGCCTTCATTCTTCCAGCCGCTGAAGTTGATGGATAGTATCGGCACATAGTCAAAGCCCGCGCGGTCGAGCGCCTTGCGCATAAGGCAGATATAGTTTGATGCGCGGCAGCCGCCGCCGGTCTGAAAATAAAGCATAGCGACCTTATGCGGGTCGTACTTACCGCAGCGCAGCGCATAAAGGTACTGACCTATTACGAGCAGAGCGGGGTAACAGGTATCGTTGTGGACCGAGCGCAGACCCTCGTCTATTATCGCGCGGTCGGTCGAGTCGATGAACTCGACGTTGTATCCGTAGAATGAGAAAATCCGCACCACAAAGTTCCAGTGGATCGGAAGCATATTCGGTATGAGTATTGTATACTCTTTTCTCATTTCGGGTGTAAATGGAACACTTCTCATTGCCGACCTCTTCTGAAATGCAAAGTTACATGGTAGCGAACAGGCTGCGGAGCCTGATCTTTACCGTTCCGAGATTTGTGATCTCGTCAATCTTAATCTGTGTGTATATCTTTCCTGCGCTCTCGAGGATCGAGCGTATCTCATCGGTGGTGATAGCATCGACACCGCAGCCGAATGAAACGAACTGAACGAGATTCAGCTTAGGGTGCTCGCGCGCGTTTTCCGCAACGTACCGCGCGGCGGCGTACATGCGGCTGTGGTATGTCCACTGATTGAGGACGTTTACCTCAAACTTCGGTATTTCGTCGGCAACGGAATCCTCCGTTATCACGGCAGCGCCGAGATCGCAGATCAGCTTATCTATGCCGTGACAGACCTCCGGGTCTGCGTGGTACGGGCGGGACGCGAGTATAATGACCGGCATATCCGCCGCATATGCCTCGCGCAGCATACGCTTCCCCTCGTTACCGATACGGTCCATATGAGCTTGCTGCTCTGCAAAAGCCGCCTTGCATGCCGACTTTACCTCGGCGAGCGATATCCCGTCATAGTAGCGCAGCAGCATCGCGTGCAGCTTTTTCGGCAGCTCGCGGCGGTGCAGTCCAACATAGTCGCCGATAACAGTCACATCCTCTGGAAGGTGCATATTCGCGCGGATGACCTCGGGGTAATATGCAACGACCGGACAGTTGTAGTGGTTGTCGCTTTTGCCCTCGTCGATGTTATAGGTCATGCAGGGATAGAATATCGTCTTTATTCCGTCGTCGACAAGCTCACGGATATGACCGTGTATGAGCTTTGCGGGGTAGCATACGGTATCGGACGGGATCGTCGTCTGCCCGCGCAGGTATGTATCGCGAGTCGACGGTGCGGAGCGAACGACCTCGAAGCCGAGTGAGGTAAAGAAGGTGTGCCAGAACGGGTACAACTCGTACATGTTCAATCCCATAGGAATGCCTATCCTTCCGCGTTTGCCTGACACCGGCTTATACGATGCGAGCAGTGTGCGCTTGTATTCGAGCATATTGAGATTGCTGCGCTCCTGCTTTCCGTGTATCATCTTTTCGCAGCGGTTGCCTCCGATAAAGCGGCGCGAGGAGCTTTCCGTACCGTCCGAGAGCGTGCTCGTGAATGTGTTGACAGTCAGCGAGCAATGGTTCTCACAGCCGTTGCAGGTTGTCATCTTAACATCGTGCTTCAGCCCACTCAGCTCGTCGGGCGAGAGAATGGAGCTCTCTGTGATGCCTTGCTTCGTCGCTCGCTCCTGAGCATACAGGGCTGCGCCGAAAGCGCCCATAAGTCCCGCAATAGACGGACGTACGACATCTCTGCCGACCTCGCGCTCAAACGCACGTAGCACGGCGTCGTTGAGAAATGTACCGCCTTGAACGACTATGCTGCTGCCGAATTCCTCGGGCGACGCTACGCGAATGACCTTGTACAGGGCGTTTTTTACGACCGATATCGACAGACCCGCCGAGATGTTGCCTACGCTCGCGCCGTCCTTCTGTGCCTGTTTGACCGAAGAATTCATGAATACCGTGCATCTCGAGCCGAGATCGACGGGTGCGGGCGCGAGGAGTCCGAGCTTTGAAAAGTCCTCGATGGAGTATCCGAGCGCGCTCGCAAACGCCTGAAGAAACGAGCCGCAGCCGGAAGAGCATGCCTCGTTAAGAAAAATGTTGTCGATAGCGCCTGCGTGGATCTTAAAACACTTGATATCCTGACCGCCGATGTCGATAATAAACGAAACGTCCGGACGGAAGCGGTGCGCTGCGGTGAAGTGTGCAACGGTCTCGACAATGCCGTAGTCGAGCCTGAATGCACTGCGTATCATGTCCTCGCCGTAGCCGGTTACGGCTGAGGCACCGATAGAGGCATGCGGGAAGCGCTCGCGGAAGCTCGTTATAAATTCGCGGACAAACGGGATGGGGTCGCCGCCGTTCGGCTGATATGCACTTGTGAGGATATTACCGTCCTCGTCTGTCGCTACCGCCTTGACGGTCGTCGAGCCTGCGTCTATTCCGATATATGCTGCGCCCCTGTATTCGGTATCCTCGGTTATCGGGACTGCGGCGCGTGCATGGCGCTCACAAAACTCGCGATAATCCTCTTCGCTCTCGAAGAGAGGCTGGCATGAGAGATATCCGCCGGTCGGAACAAAGTTCTCGAGCATCTCTGCCGTTTCTGCGAGCGACAGCTCGGTGTGTGCGAGCATGGCAGCGCCTATTGCAACGTAATAGAGCGAGTGCTCGGGAAGCGTGCCGTGGAGATCAAGCGTACGGTCAAAGGCTGCGCGCAGCTCGGAGAAAAACGTCAGCGGA
>URAP01000001.1 GCA_900545935.1 uncultured Eubacteriales bacterium | reverse complement strand
AACCCCGCGAAAACAGAGAGTCCCGTGAAAATCGTGACAGCCGTGAAACCCGTGAGGGGAGAGAATCCCGTGATAATCACGACAACCGTGAACAGCGCGAAGGCAGAGACCGCCGCAGGGGCGGGCGCGGCAGACGCGGACGCAGAGGTCCGGGAGAGACGAATTCGCCCTGAGGTCAGGGAAGCGCTGATTCGTCCGGCGGTGCGGCAGGCGGCTCGGGCAACGATTAATAAAACTTGAGACGATCGAAATTTGACAAATTTAGCATTCGAGCCATCAAATGCTGTTGACATAATTTCACCCATGTGTTATAATATCACCGTCCCGAGGGCGATACGCCCGGAGGATGATGATTTATAAAATACATGGAGGTATTTTACGATGGCATACAAAATTTCCGATGAGTGCATCTCCTGCGGCGCGTGCGCAAGCGAGTGCCCTGTAAGTGCTATTTCCGAGGGTGACGGAAAGTACGAGATCAATGCTGACGAGTGCCTGAGCTGCGGAGCATGTGCAGAAGTTTGCCCCGTAGGTGCACCTGCTGCAGAATAATCTTATAACCATCAAGTGAGGGGCGCATATCGCGCCCTTTTCCTTTTTTCGGGGAGGCTGAAAAAGCGCAGACCGAAACTCTATAATTGTCGAAAGGAGCCGGAGAGATGAATAACGAATGCATGCCCGGAGAATCAATTATAGATATTAATCTCGGAATGCGCATGATTCGCACCGAAGGCGGCTTTACCTACGGTACGGATGCGCTGCTGCTCGCCGCCTTTGCGCGCGGCAAGAGCGGCGGACGCTGCGCCGATCTCGGCTGCGGCGCAGGGTCGATATCTCTGCTGCTTGCCGGAGCGGGAAAATATGAGCATGTTACTGCCGTTGAGGCTCAGCCCGAATATGCTGCGCTTGCGCGCCGTAACACCGCACTGAACAGTCTCGACGATCGAATAGCCGTTATAGAGGCAGATATAAGGGAGCTGCCGGGCAGTCTGCGCTTTGATGCGGTACTGACCAATCCGCCGTATATGAAGGTGAGCTCCGGCAAGGCGGCTGCCGACAGCGGGAGAAACCGGTCGCGTCACGAGACGCGCGGCGGTATAGACGAGTTCTGCACTGCGGCGGCGCGGATGCTCGAATGGGGAAGTCCCTTTTATGTCGTTTACCGACCGGACAGACTCTGCGACCTGATATCTGCCATGCGCAGCTCGGGAATCGAGCCGAAGCGTATGTGCTTTGTTCAGTGTGATGAGCTTCATGAGCCGTCGCTTGTGCTTGTCGAGGGCATCCGCGGCGGTTCCGCCGCGCTGCGTCTGCTGCCTGCGCTTCTTTTGCGCGATGCATCGGGCTGTGAGAGCGAGAGATACCGCGAGATAATCGGGAGCATGAGCTTTGACGGCTGATATAGCTTTTGCCGAGCGCCGATTTTGAAATGACCATGAGAGTGTAGCTATGCATGATATACACAGCACAGATATTGAATGAAAACACAGGTGATACAATTACAGAAAGGCAGCTTTCGTCGTGCGGAAGCGATGGTTATGTATAATGAGCGAATTTTCCGATAACGGCGCAGTGATAAGAGAAAAAAACAGAACAGAGGCGGGGACGCTCTATCTTGTCGCTTCTCCCATCGGCAATCTTGCCGATATATCGGAGCGTGCGATAAAGGTGCTGACCGAATGCAGCTTTGTTGCTGCCGAGGATACCCGCGTCAGCGGAAAGCTGCTGTCCTCGCTCGGGATTTCAAAGCCGCTGATGCCGTATCATGAGCACAATAAACAGCAGGCAGGCGCGGAGATCGTGCGCAGACTGCGTCTCGGAGAGACCTGCGCGCTGCTTACCGATGCGGGCACACCGGGCATCTCGGATCCCGGCAGCGACATTGCCCGCGCATGTATTGACGAGAATATCCCGGTCACATCTGTTCCGGGTTGCTGTGCGGCTGTCAACGCTCTGATTCTATCAGGTTTTGATACGCGCTATTTCTGCTTTGAGGGCTTTTTGCCGGAAAAGAAAAAGGAGCTTGACGAGCGTCTTTCTTTTCTGCGCGGTGAGCGCAGAACGATGATATTCTATTCCTCGCCGCACGATCTGCGCCGCGTTCTTGCCGAGCTTGCCGAATATTTGGGAGCCGACCGCCGCATTGCTCTTTGCCGCGAGATGACAAAGCTGAATGAGGAGATCGAGCGTACTACCGTCGGTGCGGCTGCGGGGAGCTATGCAGAGCGTGCGCCTCGCGGCGAGTATGTTCTTGTGCTTGAGGGCGCACGAGGTGACGCAGATGCTTTCTGGCATGAGCTGACCGTGCCGCAGCACGTAGCTTATTACGAGAATAAGGGAATGAAGCATATGGATGCGGTCAAGGCAGTCGCCTCCGATCGCGGAGTTGCTAAGAATATCATATATAAGGCGGTGCTCGACGAGAAGGATTGAGCGTACGACGGATGTTGTTACGGCTTATTCGCGGATATTTCGATATATGGTATCAGGGACCGCGATTAGTTTTGAATAAAAAGAATATTTCGGCGGCGGTGCAGCTGAGACTGTTCCGCCGCTTTGTGTTTTAATCGAAAATGTTCCGATCTTCATATTTACAGACAAAGCCTTGCTCAGCCGAATAGTGCCGAGCAAGGCTTTGCAGTTAATATTATATATATTTGTAAATGTCAGGAGAGCATTGCTTTATCCGACAGCTCGCCGCCTGCGGTGGAGAACATCTTTACAAGCTCCTCAGGTGTGAGCTTTTTCTTCTCCTCGCCCTTGATATCAACAACCACTTTGCCTTCGTGCATCATGATGAGACGGTTGCCGTGCTTGATGGCATCGTGCATATTGTGCGTTATCATGAGCGCGGTGAGCGAGTTCTCGTTGATTATGCGCTCGGAGAGGTCAAGCACCTTTGCGGCGGTTTTCGGGTCGAGGGCGGCTGTGTGCTCGTCGAGCAGCAGCACCTTTGGCTTTTTAAGTGATGCCATAAGCAGTGTAAGTGCCTGACGCTGACCGCCGGAGAGCAGACCGACGCGGCTTGACATTCTGTCCTCGAGACCGAGATCAAGGTCGCGAAGCAGCTCGCGATAGTGCTCGCGCTCTGCTCTCGTGATTCCCCATCCGAGACCGCGGAATTTTCCTCTGCGCGCGGCGAGTGCAAGGTTTTCATCTATCTGCATGGTCGGCGCAGTACCGAGCATGGGGTCCTGAAAAACGCGGCCGATATAAACGGCGCGCTTATATTCAGGCAGGCGGGTAACATCCTTCCCGTCGATGAGTATCTTTCCCGAATCCACGCGGTAAGTGCCTGCAATAGTATTAAGCATGGTGGATTTTCCCGCTCCGTTGCCGCCGATAACGGTTACGAATTCGCCGTCCTCGATCGTGAGATCAAGCCCGCAAAGCGCGTGCTTTGCATTAACGGTACCGGGATTAAAGGTGAGGTGTATGTCATGAAGCTCAAACATTTGTCTTACCTCCCTCTGCTGCGACGACAGCGGTTTTGCCGACCTTTCTCTTGCTCGCTTTAGACTTGAAATAGGGAAGCGCAAGGAAGAGTGCGACTATGATTGCGGTGAAGAGCTTGAGGTCGTCGGTATTTAAGCCGAGCTTAAGCACCACGGTCATTGCAAGGTAGTAGATGATAGCACCGATAACGACCGACAGCAGCTTGAGTGCGAAATTCTTAAATACCTTAGAGAGAAGCACTTCGCCGACGATAACCGCTGCGAGTCCGATAACTATCGCGCCTCTGCCCATATTGATATCGGCAAAATTCTGATATTGCGAGAGCATTCCTCCGCAGAGTGCGACAAGACCGTTCGAGAGCATAAGTCCGAGAACGATATTAGTGTTAGTGTTGATGCCCTGAGCACGTGCCATGCTCTGATTTGCGCCTGTCGCGCGGAGGGAGCAGCCGCGCTCGGTTCCGAAGAACCAGTAGAGCAGGGCAATTATACCGATAATAAACGCGAGCAGGATAAGCGCGGAGGTAACTATGGTTGAGGTCGACTCTCCGAGGGTAAAGTTGGATGAGGAGAGAACGCTCGACATATTAAAGGGAAGAGGAATATTCGATCTTGTGGAGACAAAGCCGCCCATGATACGGAGGTTTATGGAGTAGAGGGCGAACTGTGTGAGGATTCCCGCAAGTATGGCGGGGATGCCGCAGGCGGTGTGGAGCAGACCGGTGATAAGACCGGCGAGCAGACCGCTGAGGAACGAGCAAAGCAGCGCGAGCCACGGGTTAACGCCCGAGGATATCAGAATGACGCAGACTGCGCCGCCGGTCGCAAGCGAGCCGTCAACGGTAAGGTCGGCTATATCGAGTATACGAAAGGTTATGTATACGCCGATAGCCATGACACCCCATATCAGACCCTGCGCAATTACGCTCGGCATCGAACCGCCGAGGGATTGAAAGAAGTTTAGAATTGCCATAGCATTATTTCCTTTTACGGTGTTTACGTTTTACGGTTATATGACTGTTATTCGGGACTACAGCACCGATTCGGCAGCACATTTACGGGCAGAGATGCGGCGAAAAGCCATACTTGGGCCAAATGCCGATAAATGCATAAATATGCGCCGCAGTGTAATATCACTCGGTATATTCGCTGTTTTTCGACTTTTTCCCAAAACCGCACTATGGGAAAGGCGCAAACCTTTCCCATATATGCATATTCTATTACCGCAGCATTTCATTGCCGCGCTGTGCACATGCGCGATAGCCGAACTTATCAGCCTTCGGTGCTGAGTGCGGTGTAATCGTCGGACGGAACCTTGATACCGAGCTGCTCGCAGATATCGGGGTTGTAATACTTAACGAAGCTGTTGCTGTACTCGATAGGCATCTCGGATACCTTAGACTCGCCTTTGAGGATCTTAACAGCCATCTTACCGGTGGTCTCGCCGAGCGACTTATAGTCGATAGAGAGAGTAGCAACACCGCAGTTGGAGCAGATGCCCTGCTCACCCGCAACTACCGGTGTTTTAGCGGGAACGGTGACATTTGCGATAGCCTTGCCGTTGGAAGCAGCGGTGTTATCGGTCGGGATATAGATTACGTCGCTCTCGTCGCATGCGGTCTTTGTTACCGACGCAACATCGTTTGTATCGGTAAAAGAGTACGACTTAACGGTGTAGCCGAGCTGCTCAAGGAAAGGAGTGATGGTATCTACCTGATACTTACTGTTTGCTTCTGCGGAGCAGTATAGAATACCGACATTCTTTGCATCCGGGAAC
Source organism: uncultured Eubacteriales bacterium (assembly GCA_900545935.1). Taxonomy (GTDB): domain Bacteria; phylum Bacillota; class Clostridia; order Oscillospirales; family CAG-272; genus UMGS911. The sequence continues at coordinate 141,964 of URAP01000001.1, read as the reverse complement.
CATTCCTTTATCATTGCTGCCTGCTGATCGAGCGGAGCAAGGTCGGATGCGCCGGAGATGTTGCCGCCGACGGTGCCGTTCCAGTTGCTTATCTGAAGCGCGGATGCATAGTCGGTGATGGAGGTGCCGAGCACGGGAATTGTCTTTGTTGCGCTGGCAGCTGCCTGAAGCGGCGCGGTAGCGTTTGCAAGAATGAGGTCAACACCGTCCGAGACAAAGCCGGAAATGATAGTGGTGCAGTTGTTCGACTCGCCGGATGCGTTTTGGTTGATGATCTCAACATTGTCCTTGCCGAGTCCTGCCTCAACAGCCTCAATGAAGCCCTCGGTAGCAGCGTCAAGGGCGGGGTGCTGTGCGAGCTGGCAGACACCTATCTTGTACTTGCCGTCGGATGCGGCGCCGCCGTTCGCGGTCGTTTCGGATGTACCTGTTCCTGACTCGGAGCCGCATGCACACATAGTGCCGAGCGTTGCGGCTGCGAGCAGTGCCAAAAGAAATCTCTTCATGATCGAATTCCTCCGTATTAATGTTCATGAATATTTATGTGTATCGGGCTTTGCCCGTTACAACCGTTTTAATGATACGACGCATTACCTGCGGCGACTTTCAAACCGACCGACGGCGATTTGCCGGATATGGCGCAGGTCGATATTTTAATGATATAATAATATAGATATATTATACGTGATAAGAAAAAATATAAGCGGCTCCGCAATATGCCGAGCCGCTCGAATAACCTATACAAAGGTATTATGCGGCCCTATGCATAAAATAATATCGGTAAGCCTCAAAATGCGCATAGGTATAGACCGAAGCAACGAAATTTCTCTCTGAGGAAAATGCTCTTGCCATGTCAGTCTGCCTCCTATCGAATTTCGGCTCCGATGAAGCCGCACGGAGCAGGAAGAATGTTCCCATCTCCTTTGATTGCATATTTTATCACTTTATCCTGCAAAAGTCAATATATTATTTCAATTTTTAATATTTTTTTGCAAAATTAATCTTTTGCAAAGTTAGTTATGCGGCGCGCGGATGACGCAGATCGGGAATCAAGCGAGGAGCAAACGCTCGCATATGCCGCGAAAGCCGGGGTTGTCCGAGGTGGTGATATACTCAATGCAGCCCTGCACGTGCGTGTCGGTGCACAGCCCGGCTGCTTCAAGTCTGCGCGCCGCCTCTGCCGCCGTGCCTCTGCAACCGTCGAAAAAGCAAGCGCCGGGAAAGAATCGCGCGATAGCTTTTTCTGCATGAGGATAGTGCGTGCAGCCGAGCACGACTGCATCAAAATCTGTGCAGGGACTGTTCATGGACGAAAACAGTGAGCGGAGATAGCCGCAAAGCAGCTCACCGTCGGTGTGCCCCTCCTCGATCAGCTCCATCAGTCCGGGACAGGGAAGCAGCGTGACCTCAGCTCCTTTTCCGTAGCGTGCGAGCAGGTCGCGGAATTTCGGCTGACGCAGCGTCAGCGGTGTTGCCATTATAAGCACCTTGGGAGTGCCGGGCAGCGAGCAGGCTGACTTTATCTCCGGCTCGATTCCGATGATGGGTATTTTCGGATACAGCTCGCGCAGCGATTTTGCCGCTGCTCCGGTCGCGGTATTGCAGGCAATGACAAGCTCTTTTATATGATATTTATTTATGAGAAAGTCAACATTGCTCTCGGTTATGCTTTTGACCGCATCGCGTGTTTTGGTGCCGTATGGTGCATTTGCTTCATCGCCGAAGAAGATGTAGCTCTCATTCGGCATGACACGCACAAGCTCACGCAGTACCGAAATACCGCCGACTCCGGAATCTATCACGGCTATCGGTGCGCGGCGCGCAGACTCCCGGACATGCGCACCCTCATTTTTTATTATACATTCATCAGTCATTACAGTGTCCGTTTAAAGCCCCGACGGGCTGTATTTTCTCCCGTATTCTATCATTATATGTATCGTTTGTCAAGGGCGCTGCGTGCAGCCGCATTATGGATTTGCGCAGTCACGACGGGCACACAACGAGTATAAAAAAATAATAATAATAAATATATGAGATAAAATCGCCGAGAATGTTGACAGGCGCGGAGCGGATGTGATATACTGACAGCAACATTTCATTTTTGAAAGGATTGCCTCCGATTGCGGCGGGCAAAGGTCATGGTTATGAAAAAACTGAGAACGCTGTACTTCTCACCCGCAGAAGACAGCTACTACGGCTGGGAGACCTATTCTATTCCGATAGGAAACGGCTACCTCGGCGCTAATATCTTCGGCAGGACCGATCGCGAGCGTATTCAGATCACGCAGAATAAATTCGTAGATAAGGATTCGCTCGGACTTACCGACTTTGCGGAGCTGTATTTCGAGCTCGGACATGAGAATGTCACCGGATATCGCCGTTGGCTCGATATCGACAACGCGGTTTCCGGCGTAGAATATGACTGCGACGGTGTTCACTATACGCGCGAGACCTTCGCTTCCTATATTGACCGCGTTATCGTTGCGCGTCTCGCTGCGTCAGAGAGCAGAGCCCTCAGCTTTACCTATAAGCCCGAATTCCCGTATGTTCGCGACTACTCACGCGAGCCCGGCGACGGCTGCGGCAGAACTGCAGAGATAAGATGGGACGGCAGCAGAATGATAGCCAAGGGTCAGATCAACTACTACCGCATTCAGTATGCTGCGATATCCGATCTCGAGACCGACGGTAAGATAACTGCCGTTGACGGCGGAATTCGCGTTGACGGCGCAAGCTATGCGGTCGTTCGCTTCTGCACCGATACAAATCTTGACCTGCGTCCCGAGGTGTTCCTTGAGGACGATCCGGCAAAGAAGCTCATATACCGCGATATGGAGCCCGAGGTCACCGCTATGGCGGATCATGCTGCGGCGGTTTCCTACGACGAGCTGCGCAGCCGTCATATCGCCGACTACCGCACTATTTATTCTCGCGCCGAGTTCGAGCTTGATTCTCCCGATGATGTTTACGAGGCTGAGACTACCGAGCTTATCCGCCGCTACCTTGCAGGCGAGAAAATACCGTATCTCGAGATGGTATATTTCCAGTTCGGACGTTATCTGCTTATCTCCTGCTCGCGTCCCGGATGCATGCCCGCAAATCTTCAGGGTGTATGGAACGGCGCAGAGAACGCTCCGTGGGGAGCGGGCTACTGGTTTAATATCAATGTTCAGATGAACTACTGGCCCGTATTTAATACAAACATGGCAGAGCTTTTCGGTGCGTTTACCGATTATTTTGAAGCTACAATTCCGAACGGTCACCGCAAGGCGAGCGAGTTCGTGCTCGAGAACAACCCCTCTCAGTATGAAGAGGGCGAGGGCGCTTGCGGATGGGCTATCGGTACGAATAACTGGGCGCTTGAGACGACAGGTCCCGACCGCTGCGGCGGCCCCGGAAACGGCGGTCTTGCATCTAAGCTGATGTGGGACTACTGGGACTTCACACGAGACAGATCGGTACTCGAGAGATATACATATCCTACGCTCAAGGATGTAAGTAAATTTTCGGTAAAGGCTGTGCGCAAGTACGGTGACGAATATCTCGTTGCGCCCTCCGTGTCGCCCGAGCAGGTCATCAACGGAGCATGGGTCGGCGGCTCCTTCCCGTATGTTACCGTCGGCTGCGCGTACGACCAGGAGATGGTGCATGAGAACGGCAAGGACTTCCTCCACGCTGCGGAGCTTCTCGGTAAGGACGGTCCCGAAGAGAAGCTTCAGCGCGAGCAGATAGACCACTATTCCCCCGTTCTCGTCGGATGGTCGGGACAGGTCAAGGAGTTCCAGGAGGAGAATTTCTACGGCGAGATAGGCGAGTGGTGGCATAAGCACCTCTCTCACATGATGGCTATCTACCCCGGCAATACTATCAGCGCAGCTACTCCTGTATGGAGAGATGCGGCTGCCGTTTCGCTACATTACCGCTCCGAAAAGAACATGCAGACCGGCTGGTCGGTCGCTCACCGCGTCAACGCATGGGCGAGAACGGGCGAGGGAGAGGAGTGCTACCATTGCCTGCGCTTCCTTATCGGCAGACGTACATATCCCAACCTCTTTGACGCTCACCCGCCGTTCCAGATAGACGGTAACTTCGGCGGCACCGCAGGTATCGCAGAGATGCTGCTCCAGAGCCATGACGGCTATATCAATATCTGCCCCTGCCTGCCCGATGATTGGAGCAAGGGACGCTTCAAGGGACTTGTTGCAAGAGGCAACTTCGTTATCGACGCAGAGTGGAAGGACTCCACCCCGCACACAGTCAGCGTTCTTTCACGTGTAGGCGGCAAGGCGGTCATTCATTCGGGTAATATTTCGCTCGCACGAGTAACCGTTGACGGCAAGCACGTCGAGACCGAGAGCGACGGTATTGATTTCATTTCCTTCGATACCGAGGCAGGAAAGACCTATCTGCTCGATGGCATTCCCGCAAAGCACAGAATTACCCGACCGACCGATCTCCGCATCGACCGCGATACGCTCACCATGACATGGAACGGCGCAGATGAGGACGTTACATATACCGTCTACCGCGCATGCGATCAGTCTAAGACCTATGAGAAGATCGCAGAGGGTCTTACCGAGCGCAGCTACACCGATACGGGCATTGATTTTGCCGATCACGATATCGTTATCTATAAGATAACCGCAGTATCTGCCGACGGCACAACGGAGAGCATGGGCGTACATGATGTTATCAACCATGCTACTCAGAAGCAGATAGACCGCTGGCAGCTCATGCACGAGGAAAAGGATGTGGCGCCTTACTACGATCAGTGGATCAAGTATTGATCCCGGCATTCGAGCTTCCGAAAACACTCGGCGGTTTTTCGATATGTGCATCTGCGGTAAATGATGTACATTATGCATAATTAAATAAGCACGGCACCCGACTTCTGTATGATATAACTCCATAGTGTAGACTTGATACTCTATGGGGATTATATAAATATGTGACCGGATGTCGTGCTTATTTTTATATTTTAGTCCGAGCGCGCAATGCAGGATCGGTTCAGCCATTTAAGTCATAGACATAAATTTTTCCGTCCTCATACGATAGTCTTCGCACTTTGCGGATCGGTGTATGCTCAGTCGCTGCTCTTGTCTGCGGTCAGCTGCTTCACGGCATCATCCATATAGTCGATGTCATGCGCTTCTATTCTGCCGCCGTCGCAGAGTGCGGCGAGCTTCGGGTCAAAAGGCATACGTGCGAGAACGGGAATATCGAACTGTGACGCGAGACCGTCTATCTTGCTCTTACCGTACAGCTCGATATGCTTTCCGCAGTCGGGGCATACGGCGTAGCTCATGTTTTCAACTATGCCGAGAACGGGGATATCCATCATTTCCGCCATATGAACAGCCTTTTCGACTATCATTGAGACAAGCTCCTGCGGGCTTGTTACGATAACGATACCATCAAGCGGAAGCGACTGAAATACGGTGAGCGGCACATCTCCGGTTCCGGGAGGCATATCCACATACATATAGTCGACATCGCCCCAGCGCACATCGGTCCAGAACTGCTTGACCGTTCCGGCAATGACCGGTCCGCGCCAGATAACGGGGGTCGTCTCCTCCTGGAGGAGCAGATTTATTGACATGAGCGGTATGCCGGAGGCAGAGCGGGGAGCATCCATTCCGTTATCATCGCCGGTAATGCGTACTCCGTGCATTCCGAAGATTTGAGGGATCGAGGGACCGGTGATATCCGCATCGAGGACCGCCGCCTTATATCCGAGACGCTGTGTTCCGACCGCGAGCAGACTTGTGACAAGTGACTTTCCGACACCGCCTTTGCCGCTGACGACACCTATTACGTGGCGAACGTGCGAGCCCGCGTTGGCGGGAGCAAGCAGCGATTCCGGCGCATTTTTTGAGGGGCAGTCCGCACCGCAGGAGGAACAGTCGTGCGTACATTCGTTATTCTTTTCGTTTTCCATGACATTTCCTTTCGGTAAATGAAGTTAAATTAAATGATACTGAATATTATATACCACTTGCGCGCTTTTTACAAGCCCTGCATCAAACTCCGAGCCATAATTTTGCTACGCCCATGTATTCTCGCAGAGTATAGATGAGAGTATTGCCTATGTTTGCGTCGTATGCCGGGTATGTTTCTATCTCGCGGCCGAGAGCGCGGGAGAGCATACGAATGCGGGGCAGATGATATTCGCTCGACACGCCGACGAGCCGTCTGCCGTCTGTGTCGACACTCTGAGCGGAATCTGTGCTGTTGCTTGATGCCGGGCTTCCCGGCGTAGACGCAGCCGAACCGTCCGACTCCGAGCCTGTCAGGATGGCAAAGGTATATTCGAGGTTTTCGCTCGTATTTGTCGATCTATCCTCGAGCGTTATGCGCTCTTCAGCTATTCCGCGTGAGACAAGATATCGGCGCATTGCTTCAGCCTCGCTTATCGCCTCGTTCGAGCCCTGACCGCCCGAGACGATGCAATCGGCGTTCGGATATCGCTTGAGCAGCGATAGTGCGGCATCGAGACGTGTCGTGAGCGTTCGCCCGGGCTCTTCGCCGCGTACGTAGCAGCCGAAAACCATAACGGTCAGCTGTTCATCCTCCGGCAGGGCATCAAGTCTCGCTTTGCTCGATGCGGCTGTTGCAAGAGAATATGAAAGAAAAGCGATATATGTAGCAAGAAAGAACGACATTCCCGCACAAAGCACACCCTTTAACCATTTCGGCAGTACCTTGTAGCCGAAAAACGCAACGCACGCAAGCGTAAAGGCGCAGAACGGCATAACGAATGCTATTGCGGAGAAGCGCGTTATAAATACGGTAATTATGTAAGCTCCGATAAGCAGAGCGGTGATCGCGGAAATAATGAGGTATAGATATTTCGGCACCCGTGAGGTGACTTTATCGTTGCTTTTTTCGGTATTCATGCTGTCTACCTCCCATTTTTTATTATATTATAGCATGTTTCTGCGCCGAAATCAAGTTGGGGACGGCACAATGGCCGAATTTAGCGGCTGTCAAACCTTGATTTATATCCGCCGGTATGGTATAATGGCGCAAATTAACATTTTTACCGCGACACGCGGGATACCGCGCTCACGGAGAAAGGCACTGTAATGGCAGAACAAGCAAAACAGGGCAGAGTCAAGAGACTGCTCCATCGGTATTTTATTGATGCAATGGGGGCGATGGCGCTCGGACTGTTCGCAACGCTCCTCCTCTCCACTATTCTATCCACCGCCGCAAAGTACATTCCGGTGCAGTGGCTGTCGGACGCACTTGTCGAAATGGCGGGCTACGCAAGTAAGGCGACCGGCATGGCTATCGGTGTTGCAATAGCTCAGGCACTCGGTGCGCATCCGTTTGTACTTTTCGCTTGCACCGCGGTCGGCGGGGCAAGCTACGCAATGGGCACCACGATCACGACAGCTGCGGGAGATATAGCATATTCCGCAGGACCGGCGGGCGTATTTTTTGCTGTCATCGTTGCCGCCGAGGTCGGAATGCTCGTCTCGAAAAAGACGAAGATAGACATTCTCGTTACGCCGATCGTCACTCTTGCATCGGGCTACATAGTTGCCAGGCTTATCTGTCCTGCCGTCGCATATGTGATGTACTGGCTCGGTGATTTTATAAATACCGCTACCGAGCTTCAGCCGCTCCTCATGGGCATTGTTATCGCTGTTGTTGTCGGAATCATTCTGACTCTGCCGATATCGAGCGCCGCTATCTGCGCCATGATAGGTATATCGGGTCTTGCGGGTGGTGCCGCAGTCGTCGGCTGCTGTGCACAGATGATCGGCTTTGCCGCAATTTCGTTCCGCGAGAACCGTTGGGGCGGTGTAGTCGCTCAGGGACTCGGTACGAGCATGCTGCAGATGGGCAATATCTGCAAAAAGCCGCAGATATGGATACCGCCTACACTTGCAGCCGCCGTATGCGGACCGCTCTCGACCCTTGTTTTCGGTCTGCGCTGCGAGGGCGTGAGCGCCGGGATGGGCACCTGCGGACTCGTCGGGCCTCTCGGCATCATCTCCGCTACCGAGCATTCCCCGATGATGTGGATAGGAATACTTCTGCTCTGTATTGTTCTTCCCGCGCTGCTCTCAATAGCATTCAATGAAATTCTCCGCGCTATCGGACTCGTTAAGACAGGAGATATGAAGCTTGATCTTTAAGCTTTGACGCGCTGTCGGCGCCGTTGGATATACGTACGCCGTCAACCGCGCGCGTACCGCAGCCTTTCAATCCATAGCTGAATGAGGCGATTCGGTTCGGGCGAATGCATTCTTCACACGGTATTTGTCATGCGGCGGATGCGGTCGAAAAAATTACAAAAATGAAAACAATTTATAATGTAGCATATTAGCTCTTGACAAGTCGGTGCAAATGTGCTACAATGCAGGAAATTAAATATTTTACAATGGCTGAGACGAAGAATGGACTCCGAGAAGAACGGCGTAGAGAATCGGTGGGTGGTGAAAACCGATGCGTTGAATATCCCAGTCCTCTCACTTCCGAGCCGAGAGCCTGAAGCCGAACAGGTGTGTAGGGCGCTCCGTGTATGCTACGTCAGTGCATAGAGGTTAATAGACTTCGATCAAGCAAAGGCTGAGACGAAGACGGAACCTGCAGAGTTGTTTTCCGAGAGAGTCGGGGGCGGTGTGATCCCGACAAAACACAGCGGTGCTTCCCATCACTTCCGAGCCGGAGACCCGAAGGGCATATCCCGTAGGTATCTCCCGTGAATGCTGCGTTAATGCATAGAAGTTGATTGACTTCGAAGAGTGGCGGATATTATCCGCAATTTGAGTGGTACCGCGAGTGCTATATTATGAATTAACACCCGTCTCAAAGCATTTTATATGGCTTTGGGGCGGGTTTTTGCTTTGCTGCGGAGTCGGAATTCAGAAAAAGAAAGGCAGAACAACGATGTTATCTCTCGACAAGGTTTTTAATGCTCAGATGGTGCTGAAAAACATCATCCGCGAAACAAATGTGGTAAGAGCGTACGGCATTGCTCCCGAGTGCGAGCTATACCTAAAGCCCGAGAACCTACAGATCACAGGCTCATTTAAGGTAAGAGGCTCGGCGTACAAGATCGCCATGCTCTCCGAGGAGGAAAAGGAGCGCGGAGTCATCGCCTGCTCGGCGGGAAATCACGCTCAAGGCGTTGCACTTGCGGCTACAAAGAACGGTATAAAATCGCTTATCTGTCTGCCCGATACCGCTCCGATATCAAAGGTCGAGGCGACAAAGGGCTTCGGTGCCGATGTCTGCCTCGTCGAGGGCTGCTATGATGATGCATATCAGAGAGCTATCGAGCTTCGTGACAGCGAGGGCTATACCTTCGTTCATCCGTTCGACGATGAGAATGTTATCGCCGGTCAGGGAACAATCGCACTCGAAATACTGAGCGACCTCGACAACATTGACGCAATAGTCGTTCCGATAGGCGGCGGAGGACTTATCTCCGGCATCGCGTATACCGCAAAGCAGATACGTCCGTCTATCAAGATCTACGGAGTTCAGGCTGCAGGTGCGCCGAGTATGTACAATTCGATAAAGGACGGCGAAATCGAATGCCTGCCGTCGGTATCCACAATAGCGGACGGAATAGCGGTCAAGCAGCCGGGCGACAATACCTTTGCTCTTGTTCGTGACTATGTCGACGAAATAGCTCTCGTTACCGATGATGAAATATCGAGCGCCATCCTCGCTCTGATAGAAAAGCAGAAGATGATAGCCGAGGGCGCGGGCGCGACCGCAGTTGCGGCTGTAATGGCAGGTAAATTCGACCTGCGAGGCAAGCGAGTTGTCGCTGTCGTATCGGGCGGAAACATCGACGTTACAAGTCTCTCGCGAGTTATCGACCGCGGACTTCGCAATTCCGGACGATCCTCGAGCATGCTGATCGAGCTGCTTGATAAGCCCGGACAGCTCAAGGAGATATCGAGCATCATCGCCGACTGCGGTGCGAATGTTACAGGTGTTCATTATGAAAAGGGCAACACCGAGAGCGTTAACGGCTGCTTCCTGCGAGTCGAGATGGAGACGAGAAATTTCGATCATCTGCACGCTATTACAAAGCGTCTGCGCGACGAAGGCTTTAAGATAATTTAAATTTAAGGTGACAATATTACTTGACGGAGGAAATAAAAATGAGCAACAAGATTCACACCGATAAGGCACCCGCAGCAATAGGACCGTACTCTCAGGCGGTGACGGTCGGAAGCCTTGTATTTACATCCGGTCAGATAGCGCTCGACCCCGAGACGGGAGCGGTCGTCGAGGGCGGTATAGCAGAGCAGACGCACCGCGTCTGCAGTAATCTCGAGGCGGTGCTTGCCGCTGCGGGAGCATCGACCCGCAGCGCCGTTAAGACGGTATGCTTCCTCGCCGATATGGCTGACTTTTCAGCCTTTAACGAGGTCTACGGACAGTATTTCTCCGAAAAGCCCGCGCGTTCCTGCGTAGCGGTAAAAGCCCTACCGAAAGGAGTACTTGTAGAGGTAGAGGTCATAGCGGAGAAGGAGTAAACATAAAATGATGGATTCAAGCAAGTATCATATCGGATATTTTCCGGTCGATAAAAAATATAACAAATGGGTAGAGCGCGACCATATCGAAAAGCCTCCCGTGTGGTGCAGCGTCGATATGCGCGACGGCAATCAGAGCCTTGTCATTCCGATGAGCCTTGAAGAAAAGCTCGAGTATTATAATATGCTGCTTTCGGTCGGCTTTAAGGAGATAGAGGTCGGATTCCCCGCAGCGAGCGAGACCGAGTATGAATTTCTGCGCACGCTGATAGAGAACGATATGATACCGTCCGATGTGACGGTTCAGGTGCTGACGCAGTGCCGCGAGCACATCATCCGCCGCACATTTGAGGCATGCAAGGACGCGCCGAGCGCGATAATACATTTCTATAATTCGACAAGCGTCGCGCAACGCGAGCAGGTGTTCAAGAAGTCTAAGGAGGAGATAAAGCAGATCGCCGTCGACGGCGCAAGGCTTGTCAAGCGTCTTGCTTCCGAGTATGAGGGCAATTTCCGCTTTGAATATTCGCCCGAGTCATTTACGGGTACCGAGCCCGAATATGCGCTCGAGGTCTGCAATGCTGTGCTCGATGTGCTCGAGCCGAGCGAGGACAACAACGTCATAATCAATCTTCCCGTGACCGTCGAGATGAGCATGCCGCATGTGTACGCATCGCAGATAGAATATATGTGTGAGAATCTACACTACCGCGAGCATGTAACCGTATCGCTCCACCCGCACAACGACAGAGGAACCGGTGTTGCCGATGCGGAGCTTGCACTGCTCGCAGGAGCGGACAGAGTTGAGGGAACGCTGTTCGGAAACGGTGAGCGCACGGGCAATGTCGATATTATCACGCTTGCTATGAATATGTATTCTCACGGTGTCGACCCCGGACTTGATTTCTCGGACATGCCGTCGCTCGTTGAAAAGTATGAGAGCTGCACAAGAATGCATGTGTATGAGAGAGCGCCGTATGCGGGCGCGCTCGTGTTCGCAGCATTCTCCGGCTCGCATCAGGATGCCATTGCAAAGGGCATGAAGTACCGCACAAAGAAGGGAATGCACGAGTGGACAGTGCCGTATATTCCTATCGACCCGAAGGATATCGGGAGAACATACGATGCAGATGTTATCCGCGTAAATTCACAGTCCGGCAAGGGCGGTATCGGCTATCTGCTCGAACAGAGCTACGGCTACAACCTTCCCGCTAAGATGCGCGAGGATTTCAGCTATATGTGCAAGGAGATATCCGACCACGAGCACAAGGAGCTCAAGGCGGACGAGGTGCTTGACATATTTACCGAGCATTATCTTAATCTTCGCGGCAATATCGAGGTAACGGACTTTGATTTCGAGCGAGTAAACGATGCGGTCAAGATAGATATTACATTCCGTCAGGGAGATACCGAGACCGAGCTTGAAGCGGAGGGCAACGGTACGCTCAGCGCCGTTAATAATGCGCTCAGCGAGCTTACCGGAGAGCAGTATACGCTTCAGGTATATACTCAGCACAGCATGCAGGGCGAGGGCTCGCGCAGCGTTGCGGCATCCTATATCGGACTTGAGCGTGAGGACGGCAGAATGTTCTGGGGTGCGGGCACAGATACCGACGTTATCAAGGCTAATACAAACGCGCTGCTCAGCGCATTCTATAATATGACGAAGGAGGGGTAATGCTATGGGAATGACTATGACGCAAAAGATACTCGCCGCACACGCGGGTCTCGACAGTGTAACGGCGGGACAGCTGATAAGCGCGCGCCTCGACATTGTTCTCGGCAATGATATCACCACTCCGGTGGCGGTAAACGAATTCAAAAAGGCGGGCTTTGACTCGGTATTTGATAAGGATCGTGTCGCAATAGTTCTCGATCACTTTGTACCGAACAAGGATATAAAGGCGGCGGAGCAGTCAAAGACCTGCCGCGAGTTTGCGTGCGAGCACTGCGTCAGCCACTTCTACGATGTAGGAAAGATGGGCATCGAGCACGCACTGCTTCCAGAACAGGGTGTTGTTACTGCAGGCGACTGCATAATCGGTGCGGACAGCCATACCTGCACATACGGCGCGCTCGGCGCGTTCTCGACCGGCGTAGGCTCTACCGATATGGCAGCCGGAATGGCGACTGGAACCGCATGGTTCAAGGTGCCGTCGGCGATAAGGTTCGTACTGCACGGTAAGCTGCCCGAGAATTGCAGCGGTAAGGATGTTATCCTGACCGTTATCGGCATGATAGGTGTTGACGGTGCGCTGTACAAGAGCATGGAGTTCGTCGGAGACGGCGTTGCTGCCCTGTCGATGGACGATCGCCTCTGCATCTGCAATATGGCGATAGAGGCGGGCGCAAAGAACGGAATATTTCCCGTTGACGATGTTGCGCTCGGATATCTGCGCGGCAGAAGCGAGCGCGAGCCGATCATATACACAGCAGACCCCGATGCGGAGTATGAGCGCGTTATCGACATTGATCTTACGAAGATAAAACCTACCGTAGCATGCCCGCATCTGCCCGAGAATACCCGCCCCGCAAGCGAGCTGCATGATATAAAGATAGATCAGGTCGTTATCGGCTCATGCACAAACGGACGTCTCGAGGATATGGAGGCTGCCTATAGCATCCTGAGAGACAAGCATATCGCGGACGGAGTTCGCTGTATCATAATCCCCGCAACGATGAAGATACTGCGTGAGTGCGTCGAGCGCGGATGGTATACCGCATTTATCGACGCAGGCGCAGTCGTTTCGACACCGACCTGCGGACCCTGTCTCGGCGGATACATGGGAATTCTCGCGGCAGGCGAGCGCTGCATTGCAACGACCAACCGCAATTTCGTCGGACGCATGGGTCATGTCGACAGCGAGGTGTATCTTGCTTCCCCGCAGACCGCTGCGGCAAGTGCGCTCGCAGGTTATATCACCGAGTATAAGGAGGCGTGAGCGATGAATACACAGGGCAGGGTTTTTAAGTATCCCGATAACGTCGATACCGACGTTATCATTCCCGCGCGCTACCTTAACACCCCCGATGCTGCGGAGCTTGCACAGCACTGCATGGAGGATATCGACCCGTCGTTTGTAGGCAGGGTCAGCGCAGGAGACGTAATAGTAGCAGGATGGAACTTCGGCTGCGGCTCGTCGCGTGAGCATGCGCCGCTCGTAATCAAAACCTGCGGCACAGGCTGCGTTATAGCAAAGAGCTTTGCGCGCATCTTCTACCGCAATGCGATAAATATCGGTCTGCCTATCCTCGAATGCGAGCAGGCTGCGGAGGAGATTGCTGCGGGCGACGAGGTAAGGGTCGATTTCGACACGGGAGAGATAAGCGACATCACCACCGGTAAAACATATAAGGCACAGCCGTTCCCGCCGTTTATTCAGAACATAATCAGGTGCGGCGGACTGCTTAAATCGCTGAAGGAGGAGGGCAATGAATAAGAATATTGCTGTAATACGCGGCGACGGTATAGGTCCCGAGATCATCGGACAAACGCTGCGCGTGCTCGACCGCATAGCCGAGCTTTACGGACACAGCTTCACATACACCGATGTAGATATGGGAGGCTGTGCTATCGACAAATACGAAGATCCGCTCCCGGATTCCGAGCTCGAAAAATGCGTAGGCTCGGACAGTGTTCTGCTCGGTGCAGTCGGCGGCAGCAAGTGGAACGGTCTGCCCGGCGAGAAGCGTCCCGAAAAGGGTCTGCTCCGCCTGCGTGCAGGCATGGGCGTTTACTCGAACAACCGCCCCGCTAAGATTTGGCGGCAGCTCGCCGATGCATCGCCGCTTAAAAGTTCTATCGTTGACCGCGGAATCGACTTTATCATCGTTCGCGAGCTCATCGGAGGCATCTATTTCGGTGAGCATATCACCGAGGGCAATACCGCGACCGACGTGCTCAGATACCGCGAGCCGGAGATAGAGCGCATCGGCAGAATAGGCTTTGAGACCGCACGCCGCCGCTCCCGCCGTCTCTGCTCGGTCGAAAAAAGCAATGTTCTCGACTCGAGCCGTATGTGGAAGCGAGTGATGCACCGCCTTGCGGAGGAGTATCCCGATGTCGAGCTGTCCGACATGCTCGTTGACAACTGCGCTATGCAGATTGTCAAGGATCCGTCGCAGTTCGATGTTATCGTGACCGAGAATATGTTCGGAGACATTCTTTCGGACGAAGCGTCCATGATAACAGGCTCTATCGGAATGATACCGTCCTCGAGCCTCGGCGCGACCTCCTGCGGACTCTATGAGCCTATACACGGCTCTGCACCTGATATTGCGGGACAAGATATTGCAAACCCGATAGGTACTATCCTCTCGGCGGCTATGATGCTGCGCTACAGCTTTGATATGCCGCAGGAGGCGAATGCGATCGAGCGTGCCGTATCCGATTATCTCGATGCAGGCTACCGCACGGCGGATATCATGAGCGAGGGCAAGACCCGCGTCGGCTGCAGCCGCTGCGGCGAGCTTATTACCGGTTATCTTAGAAAGGAGTGATGTCAATGCGGCTTTCCGGTGCAGATATAATTGTTAAGACATTAATAGAGCAGGGCTGTGATACCGTTTTCGGCTATCCGGGCGGACAGATACTCAATGTATACGACAGCCTCTATACACATCAGAATGAAATAAATCACATACTCACGGCGCATGAGCAGGGGGCGGCACATGCCGCAGACGGTTATGCAAGAGCCACAGGAAAGGTCGGGGTAGTAATATCCACCTCCGGCCCCGGCGCGACGAACCTTGTTACCGGGATTGCGACCGCATGCCTCGATTCCGTTCCGATAGTCGCTATCTGCGGTAACGTTCCTACGACGCAGATAGGCACCGACAGCTTTCAGGAGATAGACATCACGGGCGTTACGCTCCCGATAACGAAGCACAACTATTTTGTGGGCAGAGTTGAGGAGCTTGCAGACACTATACGCGAGGCGTTTGCACTTGCGGCATCCGGCAGACCCGGACCGGTACTCATCGACGTACCCAAGGATGTTCAGATCGCATGCTGCGACTATGAGCCTCAGCCTCCGGCAAAGCCCGAGCCGCCTAAGGCAGCCAAGGAGATACGCATTAAGGAGGCTGCGAATTATATAAATGCCGCACGTCGTCCATACATCTACTTCGGCGGCGGTATGATAACCGCAGGGGCTCAGGAGGAGATGCTGCGCCTTGCCGATATGATCGACGCGCCGATAGGCTGCTCGCTCATGGGAATATCGGGCATTCCGACCGATCATCCGCGTTTTCTCGGAATGCAGGGCATGCACGGTCACTATGCTTCCTCTATGGCGATGCATCATGCCGATCTCATTATCTCGCTCGGCGTACGCTTTAATGACCGCGTAACAGGCAACAGACACAAGTTCGCAACGGGCGCTAAGATAGTGCACATCGATGTTGACGGCTCCGAGCTTTCCAAGACGGTAAATGCCGTATGCGGTCTGCGCGGTGATGTCAAGCCCACGCTCGATGCGCTGCTCCCGCTCATCACTGCGGGCGAAAAGCCCGAATGGAGAGCGGAGGTCGACGGCTTCCGTGCCGGAGAGGATGAGTACCTCGATCACAGAGCGGGCATGACCCCGAGAAATGCCATTCTTACACTTAACCGCCACCTCGGCGAGAATACCGCCGTCTGTACCGACGTCGGTCAGCATCAGATGTGGGCTGCGCAGAACCTCTCGTTCCGCACACCTCGCAGATTCATATCGAGCGGCGGTCTCGGGACTATGGGCTTCGGATTCGGAGCGGCTATCGGTGCGGCTTTCGGAACGCGAGAACGCAGCGTTCTCGTTACCGGAGACGGCAGCTTCGGCATGTGTCTGCAGGAGCTTGCTACCGCCGTTACCTACAATATTCCGATTGTCATTCTTATTCTCAATAACGGAGTGCTCGGAATGGTACGTCAGTGGCAGACGCTCTTTTTCAACAAGCATTACTCGAATACCGTACTTAACCGCAAGACCGACTTCCCCGCATTTGCCCGCTCATTCGGCGCAGACGGTGAGACGGTCACGACCCCCAAGGAGCTTGATGCGGCGCTTACCCGCGCATTTGCGGCGGAAGGACCGTATATCGTCGATTGCCGTATAGACAAGGACGAATTTGTCCTCCCCATGCTCCCGCCCGGAGGCAGTATGGATGATATCATAGTAAAGGCGGAGGTGGAAAAATGAGCAAGTATACAGTAGCCGTTCTTGTACGGAATCGGTTCGGTGTTCTCAACCGTGTAACAAGCCTTTTCCGTCGTCGCCAGTTCAATATCAGCGCACTTACGGTCAGCGAGACCGAGACGAGCGATCTTTCGCGAATCACCGTCGTTTTCGACGGCGAGGAGACCTCGAAGCAGCAGCTCATCAATCAGCTGTATAAGCTGCCCGATGTTTGCTCGATCAAGGAATTCAGCGAGGATAACTCGGTCAGCTGCGAGCTGTTGCTCATTAAGATGAAGAATGAGCTTGAGTCTCGCGACGACATTCAGCGTGCAGCAGATGCTTTCGGAGCCGTTACCGTTGATTATTCCAAGGATTATATTACCTTCCGCCTGACCGACAGCTCGAGAAGAATAGACGATTTTATCAACATTCTCCGCGATTATACGATCCTCGAGATCTGCCGTACCGGCAGCGTGTCGCTTGAAAAGGGCAGCACGACCATTCGTCAGGTAATAAATCTTTAATTTACGCATTAAACCAAAATCAAATAAAAGAAAGAGGTAAACAAAATGGCAAGAATATTCTATCAGCAGGACTGCGATCTTCAGAAGCTCAGCGGCAAGACGGTAGCTATCATCGGCTACGGCTCTCAGGGACACGCTCATGCGCTAAACCTGAAGGACAGCGGAGTTGATGTTGTTGTAGGCCTCTATGAGGGCTCCAAGAGCTGGGCAAAGGCAGAGGCTCAGGGGCTGCGCGTTATGACGAGCGCGGAGGCTGCAAAGGCTGCCGACATCATCATGATCCTTATCAACGACGAAAAGCAGGCCGCTCTCTACAAGGAGTCCATCGAGCCCAATCTTACCGAGGGCAAGACCCTTGCGTTCGCACACGGCTTCAATATCCATTTCGGCTGCATCAAGCCTCCGAAGAATGTAAATGTTATCATGATCGCCCCCAAGGGTCCCGGACACACCGTTCGTTCCGAGTATCAGGCAGGTAAGGGCGTTCCGTGTCTTATCGCCGTCGAGCAGGACGCAACGGGCGACGCATGGGATATCGGTCTTGCTTACGCACTCGGTATCGGCGGAGCAAGAGCAGGCGTTCTCGAGACCACCTTCCGCACCGAGACAGAGACCGACCTTTTCGGTGAGCAGGCTGTCCTCTGCGGCGGTGTATGCGCACTTATGCAGGCAGGCTATGAGACCCTTGTCGAGGCAGGCTACGACCCGAGAAATGCTTACTTTGAATGCATCCACGAGATGAAGCTCATCGTTGACCTTATCTATCAGAGCGGCTTTGCGGGCATGCGCTACTCCATCTCCAATACTGCTGAGTACGGCGACTACATCACCGGTCCGAAGATCATCACCGACGACACAAAGCGCGCTATGAAGCAGATCCTCAAGAATATTCAGGACGGCAGCTTTGCAAAGGACTTCCTGCTTGACATGTCCTCCGCAGGCGGTCAGGTACACTTCAATGCAATGAGAAAGCTCGCAAGCGAGCATCCGTCCGAGACCGTCGGCGCAGAGATCCGCAAGCTGTACAGCTGGAGCGACGAGGACAAGCTCATCAATAACTGATCGGAGGCATTTTATGTCGAGAGAAAACATTGTCGACGGGGTGCAGAACGCGCCCCACCGCAGTCTGTTTCACGCGCTCGGTCTGACCGAGGAGGAACAGGCGAGACCGCTTATCGGTATCGTCAGCTCGTATAATGAGATAGTTCCCGGACATATGAACATAGATAAGATAGTCGAGGCTGTCAAGCTCGGTGTTGCAATGGCGGGCGGTACGCCTATCGTATTTCCCGCTATCGCCGTCTGCGACGGTATCGCGATGGGTCATACCGGAATGAAGTATTCACTCGTCACACGCGATCTCATTGCCGATTCTACCGAGGCTATGGCGCTCGCTCACGGCTTTGACGCTCTTGTCATGGTGCCGAACTGCGATAAGAACGTCCCCGGTCTGCTCATGGCGGCGGCACGAGTCAATGTGCCTACCGTATTTGTCAGCGGCGGTCCTATGCTCGCAGGCAGGGTAGAGGGTAAAAAGACAAGCCTCTCGAGTATGTTCGAGGCTGTCGGCGCGTATAACGCTGGAAAGATTGACGACAAAAAGCTGCTCGAGTACGAATGCAAGACCTGCCCATCATGCGGCTCATGCTCGGGCATGTACACTGCTAACTCCATGAACTGCCTGACCGAAGCGCTCGGTATGGGTCTGCGCGGCAACGGCACTATTCCCGCTGTCTATTCTGCCCGTATTGAGCTTGCAAAGCATGCGGGCATGGCTGTAATGGAGCTGCTGCGCCGCAATATCAGACCGCGTGATATCATGACGCGCGAGGCGCTGATGAACGCTCTTACCGTCGATATGGCACTCGGCTGTTCGACGAACAGCATGCTGCATCTGCCCGCTATTGCGCATGAGTGCGGTGTTGAGCTGAATCTTGATATAGCAAACGATATCAGCGCAAAAACGCCAAATCTATGTCATCTTGCTCCCGCGGGCAGGACCTATATGGAGGATCTTAACGAGGCGGGCGGCGTATATGCCGTAATGCACGAGCTGACAAAGCGCGGACTGCTGAATACCGACTGCATAACCGTTACCGGGCATACGATAGGCGAGAATATCGAGGGCTGTGAGATACTTGATACCGATACCATCCGCCCGATAGACAACCCGTTCAGCGAGACGGGCGGAATTGCGGTGCTCAAGGGCAATCTTGCCCCCGAGGGCAGCGTAGTAAAGCGCTCCGCCGTGCTTCCCGAGATGCTTGTGCATGAGGGCCCCGCACGTGTGTTCGACTCAGAGGAGGAGGCGCAGGCGGCTATCAATGCGGGCAAGATAAAGGCGGGTGATGTCGTCGTTATACGCTACGAGGGGCCTAAGGGCGGACCCGGTATGCGCGAGATGCTGAACCCCACCTCCGCTATTATGGGAATGGGACTCGGCAGCAGTGTTGCACTCATCACCGACGGACGCTTCAGCGGCGCCACGCGCGGCGCATGCATCGGTCACGTCAGCCCGGAGGCAGCCTCCGGCGGCATGATAGGCGTTGTCGAGGAGGGCGATATTATCAGCATCAATATCCCCGAGAACCGTATCGAGCTCAAGGTCGATGAAGCTGTGCTCGAAGAACGAATGAAGAATTTTGTGCCTAAAAAGAAGGAGCTGTCCGGATACCTGCGCCGCTATGCAGCGCTTGTCTCGAGCGGCGCATCCGGCGCGATACTCAACTGATATGAGTGTAACTATGGACGGACAAAAAACAAGATCGGAGCTGCTTGCGGGACTTGATACGCTGTGTATCTTCCGCTCTCTGCTCCGCGATCCCGTGATCTCGGCGCTGCGTGAGTTTTTCGCCGTGCCCTCTGCGCCGGCATATGCCGCCTTTGTTTCCGCGCTCTATGAGTACGGCGGTGATATGGGAGAGCATGTTCGTGCTCTGTGTGAGAACGATGAAAATGTATATGTCAAGGCCGCGGCTTCTGCCGGTATTGTGCCTGACTATATGTTCGAGGCGCTTGTCTCCGAGCTTGAGCTGCTCGGACGAATTGCCGCTCTGACTCCCGACGCTCTGCGCGCAGAGCTTGATTACGATGGCTTCCTGCCTTCGTTTTCATCGTCTGCGCCGGATCTGCGTGAGCTGTATCTGCATCGGGTAGACAATATCGGAAAATACGGGTACGGCATATATGCCGAGCATCACATGTTCTATCTTGCCGACGACGGCACGATAACCGCAGTTCTGCATCCCGATAGGACGGAGCTTTCCGATCTTATAGGCTATGAGCGTCAGCGTGAGATAATCATGAACAACACCCGCGCACTGCTCAACGGAAAGCCTGCGGCAAACATACTGCTCTCGGGCGATGCCGGGACTGGCAAGTCATCTACCGTAAAGGCTGTGGCAAACGCGCTGTGGCGCGAGGGCTTGCGAATAATCGAGCTGCGCAAGGATCAACTGCGTGAGATACCTCGCGTTCTTGACGAGCTGTCCGGCAATCCGCTTAAATTTGTGCTGTTTATCGACGATCTTTCGTTCAGCGGAGACGACGATAATTTCGGTTCGCTCAAGGCGGTGCTTGAGGGCTCGGTCGCCGCACGCTCTGCAAATGTGGTTATCTATGCTACAAGCAATCGCAGACATATAGTCAAGGAGCGCTTTTCAGATCGGGAGGGTGACGACATCCATCGAAACGATACTATGCAGGAGCTTGTTTCGCTCTCCGAGCGCTTCGGTCTGCATATTACATTTTCAAAGCCGGATAAGCAGACCTATCTGCATATCGTGCGCCGTCTTGCACAGCAGCAGGGCATTGATATTCCGGAGGATAAGCTCGACCTCCTTGCCGAGCGCTTTGCGCTCGAACGAGGAAACCGTTCCGCGCGGCTTGCACGTCAACTTGTCGACGGATTGCTTTCGGGAAGAGAATAAGCACATAATATTAAAAGCAGTATCACTCGAATACTCGGGCGGTACTGCTTTTACATTTATAAATAATTTGTTCGCGCCGGCTCTGTGCCATCTGTTCGGTATATTTCGTCTCCGCCGTTCGCAGAGCCGCTGTACACATACATATCAATATTGCCGATTGGACAAATCTAATTTAGGCTGCAAACTGAAATACGCAAAAAGCCGCATAAATCGCGAGCAGGAGAATTCCCTGAGCACGTGAGAGCTTTCCGCGAATGAGGGCAGGAACGGTCAGGATAGCCATGACGGCGATCATCAGCGGAATGTCTACCGCAAGAGAGGCGTTCATGCCGCCGATAGTTTTCTCGCACGGGATAGCGAAAGGCGAGAGCGTCACGGAAACGCCCGATACGAGCACGAGATTGAACAGGTTAGCGCCGACGATATTGCCGAGCGAGAGCGAGCCGTGTCCCTTGACGAGCGATGTTATCGCGGTCACAAGCTCGGGCAGAGAAGTGCCGAGCGCGACAAAGGTAAGCGCAATTACCGATTCGGGTACGCCGAGTGCGGCTGCGATTTTTGTTCCGTTATCGACGAGCAGATTTGCACCGACAGCGATAAGCGCGGCGCCGACTATCAGCAAAATAACGGCACGGAGCATCGACATTTCGCTCTCCGTTTCCGCAGCGGCTCCGTTATTGCCGCTTGGCTGGATATCGGACAGACTGTCGGCAGATGCCTTTTTGCGTGCGCCGAGCGCCGAGGAGATGTTGAACGCAATATATGCGGCGAATATCACAAGCAATACTATGCCGACCGGTCGTGTAAATTCTCCCGAAATGTATGCGACAGCCGAATATATTGCCGCTGCGATAAAGAAGAATGCGACCGGCAGTCCGAGCGAGCGGCGCTCGACCTTTCCGGGACGAACGGCTACCGTTATCGCAGCGATGAGCGCAGTGTTGCAAATTACCGAGCCGATAGCATTTCCGTAGGCAATCTCGCCGTGTCCGCTGACAGCGCTTGTGGCGGAGACCATGACCTCGGGCAGTGTTGTTCCTATCGAAACGATGGTAGCGCCGATGAGCAGCTCGGGCAGGTGAAATCGGTGCGCAACGGCAACCGCGCCGTCTACGAACCAATCGCCGCCCTTGATGAGCATAACGAGACCGAGAATAAAAAGAAGAACCGGAACAAGCATATTACTGTGACCTTTGCTCTGACATAGAGAGCGTCCTTTCGTTTTATCGTTCCGCTGCATACATGCTTCCGCCCGACCGCATAACCGATAAGCAAGTGAGCTCTGCATGTGAAGACGGGCAATATCGAAGTAACGAGTTGTATATTAATAAGTGCCCGGATGCTTGCAGCTTTTGACAATATTCTGCATTATAGCATATTCGGTCGGCTTTGTCTACCCTATATGACAAACCGCATGGATTAAATTGCCGAGATGCACACCGGTTTTCACCGGTAAATAATATCTTTTTTTCACAGCGTACAAAAAATCAGACGAAGTGGGGAAATGCTCACTTCGTCTGACATATTAAGTAAAGTGTTTTTCTCGTTCTTATACCGAAGGGACAAACTGACTGTTATACAGCTTTGCATAGTAGCTGCCGGGACGCACGAGCAGCTCTTCATGACTTCCTTGCTCAATGACCCTGCCGTCGCGCATTACGAGAATGATATCCGCATCGCGTATGGTGGAGAGTCTGTGTGCGACGATAAAGCTCGTCCTGCCGCGCATCAGGCGGTCAAATGCACTCTGAATCTTGAGTTCGGTATTGGTATCAATGCTCGAGGTCGCCTCGTCAAGTATCAGCATCGGAGGCAGGCAGAGCATAACGCGAGCGATACAGAGCAGCTGCTTCTGACCCTGACTCAGACCGTCATCCGATATTACTGTGTTGAGCCCATGCGGCAGACGGCGGATAAATCCGAGGCAGTGTGCAGCCTCTGCGGCACGGAGAATTTCATCGTCGGTCGCGTCGGGCTTGCCGAATGCGATATTATCGCGTACAGTACCGCTCTTGAGCCATGTGTCCTGGAGCACCATACCGTAGCTGCGGCGAAGCGAATGACGCGTAACCTCGCGTATATCGTGACCGTCAACAGATATCTCACCCTCATCAACATCATAGAAGCGCATCAGCAGATTTATAAGCGTCGTTTTGCCGCAGCCGGTAGGACCGACTATCGCAATGCGACGTCCCGGCTCTGCGTGTAGGCTGAGATCGCGTATCAGCGGGCGCTCGAGATCGTAAGAAAACGAAACATTGTCAAGATCTATCTGCCCGCTCGGTGCGTTAAGCTCGCTCGGTGCATCGGGGGATTCTGTCTCGGTGCCGAGCAGCTCAAATACACGGTCTGCGCAGGCGAGCGCGTTTTGCAGCTCGGTAACGACAGAGCTGATGTCGTTGAACGGCTTCATATATCTGTTCGCATAAGCGAGCAGGGCGGACAGACCGCCGACCGTCAGACTGCCGCCGGGGATTAGGAGAACGCCCGCAAGCGCAACGCCCGCATAGACGAGATTGTTTACAAAGCGGGTTGAGGGGTTGGTAAGGCTGCTGTAAAAAACCGCCTGCGTGCTGCATTCCGTCAGCTCGTCGTTCAGCTCATCGAAGCTCCGCTGCGCGCGCTCCTCGTAGCCGAATGCACGAATAACCTTCTGCCCGCCGACCGACTCGTCTATAAGAGCGGTCTGCCGTCCGCGTATCTCGCTCTGACGACAGAAGAGACGATAGGAACGTGAGGATACGAACCTTGCGACAAGAAATGACAGCGGAGTCAGCAGTACGACGATCAGCGAGACAAGAATATTTCTCGAGAACATAAATACAAGGGTCACGATAATGGTAATAACACCCGAAAACAGCTGTGTGAATCCGAGCAGCAGTCCGTCGGAGAGAATGTCAACATCACTTGTTACGCGGCTCAGCATATCGCCGGTGCTGTGCGAGTCAAGATAGGACAGAGGTGTCTTTTGCAGATGTCGGATAGCATCCGAGCGCAGCTCCTCGACGACCCTGAATGTAATATTGTTGTTAATCAGATTCATGAGGAATGTGCACACTCCCGAGCCTGCCGCGAGTGCCGCCGCAAGCAACAGACTGCGCCCCATGGCTGCATGATCCACGCCGCCGGACAGCGCATCTATCGCCGAGCCGAACAGAACGGGAACATACAGCTGCAGCACGACCGATGCAGCCGCGAGCAGCAGAGTCAGCAGCAGGGAGAGGCGTCTGCGTCCGAGGTAGGGCATGAGCTGCTTTACCGTAGTCATGCCGCCGACCTTTTTACCGGTCTGCTTTGCCGAAATGCCGGCGGTCTTTTTGTTCTTCCTCATGCCTTGCGCACCTCCTTTTCGTCCGGGGTATCATTTGTGTTTTTCTCACTGTCGGATAATGGATTGCGGGCGGCAGCCGTTTTTTCATTTTTGCCTATCCCGCGCTGTGCCGTGCTTTCCTTTTCCTCAGGAAACTGCGAGCGGTAGATGTCGCGGTAGACTCCGCAGCCGTCGAGCAGCTGCTCGTGTGTTCCTCGCCCGACAAGCCTGCCGTTATCGAGTACGAGTATCATATCTGCATCCCGTACGCACGCAATACGCTGCGAAACGATAAAGGTCGTCGCGCCCTTTTGTGCACGAAGCGAGCGTCGGAGCGCCGCATCGGTCGCATAGTCGAGTGCGCTCGAGCTGTCGTCAAGGATGAGTATCTGCGGTTTTTTTACAAGCGCTCGGGCGATCGTCAGACGCTGACGCTGACCTCCGGAGAAATTTCGACCGTTCTGCTCAACGACGCTGTCAAGACCTCCTGGCTTGCCTTCGACTATCTCGCGCGCCTGTGCTGTCTCGAGTGCAGCCCACAGCTGCTCGTCCGTTGCATTTTTATCGCCGAATTTCAGGTTGTCGCGAATAGTGCCGCTGAAGAGCATCGCCTTTTGCGGTACAACTCCTACGGCATCGGCGAGTGCGGCGCGCGAATAGCCGCGAACATCCTGTCCTCCTATCGTAATATTGCCGGTCGTCGCGTCATAAAATCGAGGAATAAGGTTGATAAGCGTCGTTTTTCCGCTTCCCGTACCGCCGATGATACCGACCGTCGAGCCGCTCAGGGCGCTGAAGCTGATACCGTCAAGACTCGGCGCACCCGCGCCGCGATAAGTAAACGAAACATTGTCAAATGTGACGCTGCCGTCTTTAAGAGAGCCGATGCCGTCGGGCACGTAAGTCATGCTCGGCTCGATTGCCATAACATCCGCAACTCTGCCTGCACAGGCGAGCGAACGGTTGAGCGTTATGATAAGCGACGCGAGCTTTATAAGCTCGACGATAATCTGGAGCATGTAGTTATACAGCGCAACGACCTCGCCCTGTGCGAGCGAGCCGAGCTCGACACGAACAGCGGCTTCTCTGATAAGAAAAACAGTCGCAAGATTGATCAGGACATATGTTACCGGGTTTAGCAGTGCAGAGAGTCTGCCGACAAAGAGGTTAAGCGACGTAAGAGCTCGGTTGCTCTCATCGAATTCCTCGATCTCGCTCTCCTCGCGGCAGAATGCGCGGATAACACGTGCTCCGGTGAGATTTTCACGTGTCATGCGTGTTACACGGTCAAGCCCGGACTGCGCCTTTCCGAACAGCGGAATACTCGCCTTCATTATCAGAAATGTAATAGCGAATAGTACAGGCACGGTGAGGGCGAAGATCAGCGCGCAGCGCACATTGATGGTAAATGCCATCACGGTACAGCCGAATACGATGAACGGACTGCGCAGCAGCAGGCGCAGCCCCATATTCACTCCGTTCTGCACCTGGTTGATGTCGCCGGATAGGCGGGTGATAAGTGTATCGCTGCCCTCTGCGTCGATGTCGGAATATGAGAATACCTGAATACGCGAGAACAGTGCACAGCGCAGTTTGCCTGCAAAACCGACGCTTGCCCGCGCGGAAAAATACTGCGCTACGACGGTGCAGGTCAGTCCTATAACAGCCATTGCGATAAGCACGCAGAAATAGATAATTACGGTTTTTCTGTTATCCCCGCCGTCTATCATCCTTGCGACGGCGAGCGGTACAAGCAGATCGAATATTGCCTCGAGTAGCTTGAACAGCGGTGCAAGAATACTTTCCTTTCGGTATTCACGCAGATATGGTAGCAGTCGTTTCATGTCATAGCCTTTCCGAGCTGCCTGCACGGCAACCGCGCCGACGGGTCGATTTTGATTTTAGTATTGACAAATATATTATAACACATTATACTCAATACAGATAATATTGTTTTTGTTTATATGATATATTATTTTTATATAACGAGGTGCGGTATGGAACTGAGACAGCTGGAATATTTCGTAAGGATAGCCGATACGGGCAGTATAAACGAGGCGGCGCGCAAGCTGAATATGTCGCAGCCACCGCTCAGCTATTCGCTGCGACAGCTCGAAGGAGAGCTCGGCGCGGAGCTGTTTACGAGGAGTGCGAAGGGGGTAGAGCTGACCGCGGCGGGCAGGCTGTTGTATGAGCGGGCGGAAAATCTGCTCGAGTTTGCGCATTCGACAAAAAAGGAGGTCAGCGAAGCAGGGAAGCGCCGCGTGCTGCGTATAGGCATTACCTCCTCGACAGTGCCCACCGTGCTGCCCTTTATAGCGAAGTTTGCATTGCTGAATCCCGATGTCAGCTTTGAGGTGCACGACGGCTCAAGCTATACGCTGCTTCAGCTGCTGCTCGACGGAATTATTGATATATCTGTCGCTCGAACACCGCTGCGGCTCGATTCGGTAGACAGTCTGACCCTCTCTCACGAGCCGATGCTTGCCGTTTCACCGACATCTGCACCGCCGGAATGCGAATATACAGATCACTGCCGTCTTGCCGACCTCATCGGCAGAAAGCTGATAATATACCGTCGGTATGAGGAGCTGATAATGTCGACGTTTGCGTCACAGGGACTTACTCCGGAGGTATTCTGCATTTGCGATGATGCTCGCGATGCCATGCTGTGGGTCGGTGCAGGGCTTGCGACCGCGATATTTCCCGCATCCATGCGAAGCATGTGCCGCGAGCTTGATATAAAGACGCTCTCCGAGCCCACGCTTGAGACCGAGACACTGCTGATAACTAAGCGCGGGGCTGTAATTGCACCGCTTGCGCGCGAGCTTCTTGCTGTCTGCTCCGAACTACTCGGCGGACGCTGACTCGCTTCTGCTCACGGGAGACTGTTGTTTGCTATGGTATGGCGCGTGGCTCGGCAAGGGATCACAATGCCATTTTATATATGATTTGGTGAGCTGCCGTGATTTCGCCGATGCTGTTGCGATAATATTTCCCGGGAAATAAGCTTACCTCGCAACCTCCGTGAAAATGATATGTATATACCTGCTCGGCACCGTTTTACAGTCGGGAAAAAATATGTTTTTTTGACATAAAAATCGGTCAAAAGGCTTGCATAGACGTAACAAATGATATATAATATATAGTGATTGAGCGTCTGCGCAGCTTGCTGCGACGCGCAAAGATCTGTGTTTTCGACACTGCTATTCATAATGAGAGGAACTCGCCGCACGGCGGGAACGGAACTGTAATGTCAGCTAAG
This sequence comes from uncultured Eubacteriales bacterium, assembly GCA_900545935.1. Lineage (GTDB taxonomy): Bacteria > Bacillota > Clostridia > Oscillospirales > CAG-272 > UMGS911. The sequence continues at coordinate 114,270 of URAP01000001.1, read as the reverse complement.
AGATTCGGCGATCGTAAGGACGGTAAGCTTCTTCGCGATCTTGATTCAATGCATATAATTGTGCCGCATATTCTGCCTAACCGTGCTGATAATGAGGCTTTTATCTCGGAGCAGCTCGATTTAAGCGCTGCCGAGGATTATCTTGCACGGCGTAATGAGGGTAACGACGGCTATAAGTATAATATATTTCAGCTGATAATCACCGCAATGCTGCGTACGGTCACGCTGCGTCCGAAGATGAATCGGTTTATCGTAAACAACAATATTTACGAGCGTAACGAGTTGACGGCTGCATTCGTGGTAAAGAAGCAGTTTTCCGACGCCTCCGGTGAGGCGCTTGCCTTTATTCATGCGCATCCCGACGATACGCTCGACACCATTCATTCGGAAATCGAACGCATCGTAACCGAGTGCAGGGATGTAAAGAAGAACGATGCTTCTACGGAAAGCATGGACATTGTCTCTAAGATACCGCGCCCTGTTATGAGAGTGTTTCTTAGTATTATGAGATTTTGTGACCGTCACGGATGGGTGCCGAAAGGACTTATCGCGAGCGACCCGCAGTATTCGACGGTCATGCTGTCCAACCTCGGTTCAATAAAGCTGCATGCAGGGTATCACCACCTGACTAACTGGGGAACGAATTCACTCTTTGTCGTTGTAGGCGAAAAGAAGAAGCGCCCGTTTTTTGATGATGACGGAAACGCTCAGATGCGCATGAGCATCGACCTCGGTCTGACGGTCGATGAGCGCATTGCCGACGGCTATTATTTCTCGCGCTCGGTGCGTCTGATGCGCCATCTGCTTGAAAACCCCGAGCTGCTCGAGCAGCCGCTCTCCGAGGAGGTCGATTACTGATGAAGTTTGAAATACCCGCAGCACCGGTTCGGGTCAAGACTCCGTGGGAGGGACATCTCGGCGGAGTTCCGATGCATCTTGACTATTTTGCCGGTACGATGTTTGAGGCTGTAGAGGCTGTCGCACGCAAAAATCCGCGCGCCGTTGCCTTTGACTTTATGGGCAGAGGACAGACCTATTCTCACCTTGTCGAGATGGTGCATTCCTGCGCGCGCTCGCTGCGTACTATAGGTGTGCGCGAGGGCGACAGAGTCACCATCGCCATGCCGAACTGTCCGCAGGCAATATACATGTTCTATGCCGTCAACCTTATCGGCGGTATAGCAAATATGATACATCCGCTGTCGGCAGAGAAGGAGATAGAATTCTATCTCTGTGAGTCCGGCAGCGTTACCGCGATAACGCTCGATCAATTTTACGGAAAGTTTGAGCGTATCAGACAGAATACGCCGCTCGTCAATATTGTTATCGCGAGCATAAAGGATGAGCTGTCGAATCCGCTGCGCACCGGCTACATGCTCACCGAGGGCAGAAAGATAGCAAAGATACCGGACGACGCGCCGATTATCAGATGGAAGGAGTTTATACGTCTCGGTAAGAGCTGCTTCTATAATTATCGCGTCAAGCGCAAGCCAACCGATCCCGCTGTCATTCTTTATTCCGGTGGTACGACCGGAACGACGAAGGGAATCGTGCTGACAAATCTCAACTTCAACGCACTCGGTCAGCAGGTCATCGCTGCAAATCCGATGTTTCGCCCTGGCGATACCATGCTTGCAGCCATGCCGCTTTTCCACGGCTTCGGTCTCGGCGTGTGCATCCACACAATGCTCTCTCAGGGCGGAAGATGTATACTTGTTCCTCGCTTCACCGCTAAGAGCTATGCAAAGCTGCTGATAAAATACAGATGCAATTTTATTGCGGGCGTGCCAACGCTCTATGAGGCGCTGCTTCGCCTGTCGACAATGAACGGAACCGACCTCTCCTGCCTAAAGGGTGTATTCTCCGGCGGAGATTCGCTTTCCGTCGAGCTTAAAAAGAAGCTTGACCGTTTCCTATACGATCATAAGAGTGTTATTCAGGTACGCGAGGGCTATGGCACGACCGAGACGGTCACCGCTTGCTGCCTTACTCCTCCGCATATGTTTAAGGAGGGGAGCATCGGTGTTCCGTTCCCGGATACATATATCAAGATCGTTAATCGCGAGAGCGGGGAGGAGCTTCCTTACGGTGAGGAGGGTGAGATACTGCTCGCCGGTCCTACCGTAATGAAGGAATATATGAATCATCCCGACGAGACCGCCGAGACTCTTCGCGTCGGCGACGACGGTCTGACATGGGTCCACACAGGCGACCTCGGTATGATGGATACGGAGGGCTTTGTATACTTCCGCGGAAGAGCAAAGCGCATGATAATCACCTCCGGCTACAATGTTTATCCGGGTCAGATAGAGAACATTCTCGATGCACACGAATATGTTCAAATGAGCTGTGTTATCGGTGTGCCCGATCCGTATAAGATGCAGAAGGTAAAGGCATTTGTCAAGCTCGCTGCGGGTGTTCCCGCGAACGACGAAACAAAACAGGTGCTGCTCGCCTACTGCCGCAAGAACATAGCCAAGTACGCTATGCCTTACGACATCGAATTTCGAGACGATATGCCGAAAACGCTGGTCGGAAAGGTCGCATACCGCATGCTCGAGGAGGAAGAGATGGCTCGCATTGCCGCATCGGCGAATGCAGTAGCAGCTGCTCCCGCTCCTGCAGCAGAGCCCATCGAGAAGGGCAAAAAGGACAAAAAGAGCGAAAAGGGTAAGCATCGCAGCTCCGATAAGGCGGCTGTGCCTGAGCATTCTCCGGAGGCTTCCGATCGCGAGACAGCACACACCGACGGAGAGACCACCCATATCGAAAACGGCGGTGCCGAAGTCGAAAAATAAAAAGTTTATATCCGAGCACAATCGCCGGTTATAATATAAAAAGGCAATTCTATTGCAGTATAAGAAAGGATATTTTCATTATGGAAAGACTCAGAGTAGGTATCGTCGGTCTCGGCGGTATGGGTAACGTACACTCCGATTCCTGGAGAGAGAACCCCCGCGCCGACATTATCGCAATGTGTGATATCAAGCCCGAGAAGTGCGACGAGTACATCAAGCGCACGCACATCGAGGATCAGGGTATCAAGGTATATGTTGACTACAAGGAGATGATCGAGAAGGAGCAGCTCGATGTTGTCGATATTGCAACTCCTAACGATATGCACTCCGTTATCGCCGTATATGCTCTCGAGCACGGCATCAACGTATTCTGCGAGAAGCCCGACGCTATCAACGCTGCCGAGCAGAAGAAGATGAAGGATGCTTCCGAAAAGAACGGCAAGCTCCTTATGTGCATGCGCAACAACCGTTACTACCCCAACTCGCAGTTCCTCAAGAAGTACATCGCCGACGGCAAGTGCGGCGAGATCTACTGCGGGCGCTGCGGATGGATCCGTCGCCGCGGCATCCCCGGCAAGGGCGGCTGGTTCACCACTAAGGCTCGCTCGGGCGGCGGTCCTCTGATCGACCTCGGCGTTCACATGATCGACCTCTCCATCTGGCTCATGGGCAACCCCACACCCGTTGCCGTTTCGGGCTGCACCTACACCAAGTTTGCAAACGATGAGGCTGAGAGCGATTCCGAGCACTCTAAGTTCGGTGAGGCTGTTGCAGACGGTACCTTCGACGTTGAGGACCTTGCAATGGGCTTCATCCGCTTTGATAACGGCTCCTGCCTTCAGTTCGAGTTCAGCTGGGCATCGAACATCGAGGAGGAGAAGCGCTTCGTAGAGCTCCGCGGTACTAAGGCGGGCTTCACATGGGGCGACGACGGCTCTGTCAAGATCTTCGGCGAGGAAGAGGGTCAGCTCGTAGACGAGAAGCCCGAGCTTCCCGAGATGGGCAACGGTCACGACCGCGCTATCCGTCACTTCTCCGAGATTCTGCTTGACGGCAGAGCTCCCGACTATGTACCTCAGCAGGGGCTTGATATGATCAAGATCCTTGACGGTATCTATGAGTCCGCAAGAACCGGTAAGGAAGTTCTCCTTTAATCGGCAATTTCACAATCATCCGTACCTGAATGGCGATAATTGCATATTATTGATACGGGATATCAAGAGACAGTCGCTTGACTGTCTCTTTTTTTATCGAATAGTTTCGCAGAATCGGAGATATTACTCTGCCAGAGTGCGCAATGACCGAATTGTTATTTTGTCATGCAATGCCGGTGATATGTAATTCAATAGTATAGAAAATACCGAGAGAATTTCGCAATAACATTCTCTCGGTATTTTAAATTATTATATTTTTCTGAGTATCCGGCTGCCCGATTATCGGCAGCTCACACTTTGACAGCAATCAACAACTATAATTATTTCGTCTTTCCGGCGCGCTTGGCTTTGGCGGTCTTTATTTCTGTATGATGCTCGACGCTGCCGTCGCTGCCCGCAGATGCACCGACAGGCTCATCTATCGTGGAATCATGCGGAAGAGCGGGAAGTATTACGCCGTTTTTGCTGAGATGACGCTTAATCGCGTCAAAGCTCTTGTCACTTATATAGTGCTCCATGCGGCATGCGTCGTTTACTGCCGTTTCCTTATCGACTCCGAGACCGAGCAGCATCTCGGTGAGCACTGTGTGGCGCTCGTAGATATGCTCTGCGGTCGCTTTGCCGCTTGCGGTAAGCGTTATAAAGCCGTTTTCGTCTACAGTAATATATCCGCCGCGGCGGAGAATACCTATCGCTCGGCTTACAGAGGGCTTTGAAAAGCCCATATAGTCAACAATGTTTACCGCTCTCAGCTTTGCGGTCTTGCGTGAGAGTATATAAATCGTTTCGAGATACATCTCTCGGGACTCGTGAATGGGCATTGCGGTACCAACCTTTCTTTCGAAGATGCGCATGTTGTCTCTGCTTTTGTATAATCATACCACAAAGCAGCGGATAAATCAAGAACGATTCGTAAAAAATTATTCCACTGAAAATCTATAAAAGCACTTGACAAGTTAGCCAATGATAACTATAATATAGTACGGTTAGTCGGGACTAACCGTACTTTTATGATGCAATGTTAGCCTCAGCTAACGCAGCAATCGTCGCGAGGTGAAGAAATTAATGATGCCACTCAATCTTGCCGATATGGGCGAGCCTCAGATTGTAAAGAAGATAGGCGGGACGCCTGAGGTGAAGAAGCACCTTACCGATCTCGGCTTTACGGTCGGCGGTGAGGTAAGCCTTGTAAGCATGCTCGGCGGAAACGTTATAGTCAAGGTCAAGGAATCGCGCGTAGCGATAAGCGACGAGCTTGCCCGAAAGATAATGGTTTAAATTTATATTTACATATAGGAGGAACACAAGCAATGACACTGCGTGAACTGCCGCTCGGAAAGAGCGCGAAGGTCGTAAAGCTCACCGGAGAGGGAGCTATCAAGCGTAGGATTATGGACATGGGTATTACAAAGGGGACAGAGCTTATCGTCCGTAAGGTCGCGCCGCTCGGAGATCCGATCGAGATCACCGTCCGCGGCTATGAGCTTTCGCTGCGCAAGGCAGATGCCGAGCGTATCGAGGTCGAGCTGCTGTAATTCATGCCCTGCGCAAGGTTATAATCGGTCGGATTGACCGCTCAAAGCTCCGACGGAGCAGATTCAGAAGGATCAGAAAGGAAGCATTAATAAGATGAACATCAGAATTGCCCTTGCAGGAAACCCTAACTGCGGCAAAACAACACTTTTTAACGCCCTGACGGGCTCAAACCAGTTCGTCGGTAACTGGCCGGGCGTTACGGTCGAAAAGAAGGAAGGTAAGCTGAAAAAGCACGAGGGTGTAATTATCACCGACCTTCCCGGTATATATTCGCTCTCGCCCTACACCCTTGAGGAGGTCGTAGCGAGAAACGTACTTATCGGCGAGCGCCCCGATGCAATACTCAACATCATCGACGGTACGAACCTTGAGCGTAACCTTTACCTCACCACCCAGCTCACCGAGCTCGGTATTCCGGTTGTAGTTGCCGTCAACATGATGGACGTTGTAAAGAAAAACGGAGATAAGATCGACATCTCCGAGCTTTCCCGTCAGCTCGGCTGCAAGGTAGTTGAGATCTCGGCACTGAAGGGAACAGGTATCACAGATGCCGCAGAGGCTGCTATCGACGCTGCTAAGAACGGCAAAACCATTCCTATGCACACATTCTCCGGACCCGTCGAGCATGCAATCGCGCATATCGAAGAAGCAGTTGTACATAATATGCCCGAGGAGCAGCAGCGTTGGTACGCTATTAAGGTTTTCGAGCGCGATGAAAAGGTTCTCGAGACACTAAATATTCCCGCAGACGTTAAGAATCATATCGAGTCCGATATTGCAGCTGCCGAGAAGGAGCTTGACGACGACGCAGAGAGCATCATTACAAACGAGCGCTATATCTATATCGCCGAGATGATCAAGTCCTGCTACAAGAAAAAGAGCGCAGGCAAGCTCTCCACCTCCGATAAGATCGATCGTATCGTTACTAATCGTTTCCTCGGTCTGCCGATATTTGCGGTCGTTATGTTCATCGTTTATTGGGTTGCAATGGTCGGTGTCGGCGCACCTGCGACCGACTGGGCAAATGACGGTGTGTTCGGCGACGGTTGGTATCTCCTCGGAATCGGCTCCTCCGATTATGAGGATGTTTCGGGCGAGTACAGCGACGCTATGAACGCCGTAAACGCTTACTATGAGCTTGACACAGAGGCTGAGGACTTTGATGCCGATGCTGCTCTCGCAGCTATGGAGGCTGTTAAGTCGGCAGATGAGACCGCTACCGTTGAGGTAGAGGATGAGGAGACACTCGAGGTCTCCGATATGACCGTTTACTTCGACAAGGTTCCCGACAATCTCTCCGAGGAGGATGAGAAGTCCACTATCGGTATCTCTTATCTCGACGCTGTTGAATACTTCAAAAAGAACGGCTTTGATGAGCCCGATCCTGCCGACTACGGTCCTTATATTCCCGGTATCCCGGTTCTTATCGGCAACGCACTTGAAAAGGCAGGCGCTGCTGATTGGCTCAACGGTCTGATTCTCGACGGTATCGTTGCGGGTGTCGGCGCCGTCCTCGGCTTCGTACCTCAGATGCTCGTACTCTTCCTGATGCTTGCATTCCTCGAGGCATGCGGCTACATGGCTCGTATCGCATTCGTCCTTGACCGTGTATTCCGTAAGTTCGGTTTGTCCGGTAAGTCCTTTATTCCTATGCTTATCGGCACCGGATGCGGTGTTCCCGGTATCATGGCATCGCGTACCATCGAGAATGAGCGCGACCGCCGTATGACTATCATGACCACCACCTTTATTCCCTGCGGAGCAAAGGTACCGTTTATCTCCATGATAGCAGGTGCGATCTTCGGCGGCTCTGCATGGGTCGCAACAAGCGCATATTTCATAGGCATGGCTGCGATCGTTATCTCGGGTATCATGCTCAAGAAGACCAAGATGTTCGCCGGCGATCCCGCTCCGTTCGTTATGGAGCTTCCCGCATACCACCTTCCTACCGTTTCCAACGTTCTCCGTTCCATGTGGGAGCGCGGCTGGTCGTTCATTAAGAAGGCAGGCACAATAATCCTGCTCTCGACTATCTTTGTTTGGTTCACCACCTACTTCGGCTTCACCGACACCGGCTTCAGAATGCTCTCTGAGGACGAGATCGAGCTCTCCATCCTTGCTAAAATCGGCGGCTTTATCGCTCCTATCTTCGCACCTCTCGGCTGGGGCAACTGGCAGGCAGCTGTTGCATCCATCACCGGACTTGTTGCAAAGGAGAATATCGTCGGTACTCTCGGTATTCTTTACGGCGGCGGAGATCTCACCGTTTGGCAGGCTATCGGTCAGGCATTCACCGGAATCACCGGCTACTCGTTCCTCGTATTCAATCTGCTTTGCGCACCTTGCTTCGCAGCGATCGGTGCTATAAAGCGTGAGATGAACAACGCTAAGTGGACTTGGTTCGCTATCGCATATCAGTGCGGCTTTGCATATGTTATTGCGCTTATGATAAACCAGTTCGGAAATGCCTTCACAGGCAATCTGAATGTTGTGGGACTTATTTTCGCTGTAATAGCTCTGCTCGCTATCCTCTATATGCTCTTCATCAAGAAGTATAAAGAAGCAAACACCCTTACCGAAAAGGTAAAATAAAAGAATTATCCGGTCTCCGACCGAAAGGAGCATGATGCGAAATGCTTGATTTCATCGTTGATAATCTCGGTACGATCTTAATTACAGTTGTACTCGTTACTATCCTCGCTGCGATAGTCGTTAAGCTCGTTCGTGATAAGCGTAAGGGAAAATCCTCTTGCGGGGGCAACTGTGCACACTGTGCGCTCGGCGGCTCCTGCCACGGCGATAAAAGGTAATTTCTTTGTTCTCCCCGCTGTACCGCCTCGGTACGGCGGGGAGCTTTTTTAATGATGGACAACTGCATCTGAGCACATGAGCTGCTCATAACGGTAATGCGGAGTCAAACTGCTGCTCATTGTCCGAAGCAGGGAAGTGTGATACACCTGCATATGACACGGCGAACGCCGCAAATGCAGATGTGTTTATCCTCAAATTACGATCAGTCGGCTTACAGTCTGCTGAACGGCTCAATTATTCTGTTGTCGATTATCATTATGTCTTAATCAAAATAGTTAAATATAAAAGCGGCTGCCGCATTTGTACTCCAGATGCGACAGCCGCTTTAAACAGCAAACATAACACAGTCCGTACTGTCGGCGCGTCTGCACCTGACAGTGTAAGACTTAATATCAAGCTAAATCTTTAACTGTATCGCCGGGATACCGACGATCGGATAGGCATAGGAACGAAGAATTACTGCTCGACCTCTACCATCTCAAATGCCTCGAGAATGTCGCCCTCCTTGATGTCGTTGAAGCGCTCAAGTCCTACTCCGCACTCGTAGCCCGAGTTGACCTCACGAACATCATCCTTGAAGCGGCGCAGTGAGGATATCTTATCCTCGAATATAACGATACCGTCGCGTACAACACGTATCTGAGCGCTTCTTGTGATCTTACCGTCGAGGATATAAGAGCCTGCAATCGTTCCGATGTTCGGTACGTGGATAGCCTGACGGACCTCTGCGTGTCCGAGCAGATTTTCCTTGAACTTCGGAGCAAGCATACCCTTCATAGCCGCCTGAATCTCTTCAATGCATTCGTAGATTATGCGATAGGTACGTATATCGACCTTCTGACGCTCTGCGGTATCGAGAGCGTTTTTGTCGGGACGTACATTAAAGCCTACGATAATGGCATTTGAAGCCGATGCGAACATTACATCACCCTCGGTGATTCCACCGACCGCGGAGTGAATAACCTTGACCTTAACTTCATCATTCGACAGCTTTTCAAGCGAACTCTTTACGGCCTCGGCAGAGCCGCCGACATCCGCCTTGACGATGATCTTGAGCTCCTTAGCACCCTCTGATATCTGAGCAAACAGATCGTCGAGGCTGACAGTCGCATTCGACTTGAAGGATGCTTCCTTCTCACGGGATTTACGCTGCTCTGCAAGCTCGCGAGCCATGCGCTCGTTTTCAACAGCGTTGAACTCGTCTCCGGCTGCGGGAACCTCGTCGAGACCGATTATCTCGACAGGTACGGACGGCCCTGCGTCCTTTACATTACGAGCCTTATCGTCGATCATAGCGCGTACACGTCCGACTGCGGTGCCTGCGATAACAACATCGCCTATATTGAGCGTGCCGTTCTGAACGAGGACAGTCGCAACAGGTCCGCGACCCTTATCGAGCTTAGCCTCGATGACGGTACCCTTTGCGCGGCGATTCGGGTTAGCCTTGTATTCCTTGACCTCTGCGATGAGGAGGATATCCTCGAGCAGGGTATCTATGCCCATTCCGGTATGAGCCGAAACCGGTACGCACATAACGTCTCCGCCCCACTCCTCGGGAACGAGCTCATACTTTGTCAGCTCCTGAAGAACATTGTCGGGCTTTGCACCGGGCTTATCCATCTTGTTGATGGCGACGATTATCTCAAGTCCGGCATCCTTTGCGTGGTTGATAGCCTCGATTGTCTGGGGCATGATACCGTCGTCGGCGGCTACGACGATGATGGCTATATCCGTCGCCTTGGCACCGCGTGCGCGCATTGCCGTAAATGCTGCGTGACCGGGGGTATCAAGGAATGTAATGTCCTTACCGTGAATATTTACGCGGTAAGCACCGATATGCTGAGTGATTCCGCCTGCCTCGCCTGCGGTGACGTTTGCATTTCTGATCTTATCGAGCAGCGAGGTCTTACCGTGGTCGACGTGACCCATAACGACAACGACGGGCGCGCGCTCGATGAGCTCGTTGTCGCTGTCCTCGGTATCATCGAAGAGGCGATCCTCGATGGTGACGACGACCTCCTTGGTCGCCTTTGCACCGATATCCTCGGCAACATACAGAGCGGTATCGAAGTCGATGACCTCGGTGACGTTAGCCATAACGCCGGCACTCATAAGTCTCTTGATAACCTCTGCCGCAGTGACCTTAAGTCTCGCCGCAAGATCGCGAACCGAAATGGTTTCGGGGATAGTTATCTCAAGCGGCTGCTTGGGAGCGACATCCTGCTGCTTTTTCCCGCGTTTATCCGCACCGATCCTATTCTTGCCGCCGTGTGTGCCGTATGCGTTTCTGCCCATAGGACGGTGTGTATTTTTACCTCTGTTGTCGCCTGCGCCGCTCTGCTTCTTTGAGCTGTTCTCGGAAACGAAGCGGTCGAGCTTTTCGTCGTAGCGAGAGAGATCGACAGACGATGTGCGTGTATCGACGATTCTTGTTTTCTTTGCAGATGCTGTCGGCTCGGTGAGAATCTTACCCTGTTCCTCGGTCGTCGCGCTGCGCTGCATCATCTGATTCTGCTGAGTAAGCTTCTGCTGGCGCTGCTGATTCTGACGCATAAGGTTCTGCTTCATCTTTGAATTTGCCTTTGCCGCGATAGCATCGGGGCGGGGGGCTTCGCGGAGCTGCTGCATGCGCTCGCTCTGTCCGTGCTGAACGCGCTTTTCCGCAGCCTTTTCGGCTGCTGCCTTTGCGCGCTCTCTTTCCTTTGCGCGCTCGGCGTCGCTCTTCTTCTGCTGTGACTTGTCGTTATTCTGCTCGACCTTTTGCTCCGCGCCCGACTTGTGCTCCCGAGAGCCGCTCTTATCGGATGCCTTGTCGTCGCTCTTTGCGGGCTTTTCGGCTGCGGTCTTGCGTGCGGGCAGATTGAGATCGAGCTTGCCGCCGATGTAGTCGTCGATGCTGACCTCATGTGCGGATGCGGTCAGCGTGTCAATGACATATCCGAACTCGTCGGGGGAGAGCTGATGTGTGATGCCTGCGTCACCTCCGGGCAGAATTCCCGCGAGCTGCTTGCTCTTGAGTCCGAGGTCCTTTGCGAGGCTGTTGATTCGGTATTTCTGGCTTGATATCATATATCTATTCTACCTCCTGTGTTGTGATTTGCTTGTTTGCTGTATAAATTATAGGATCAACGCTTTTGCACATTGCATAAATAACGCGTCCGAAATTCGGATCTGTCAGTGCGGCGGCACCGACGGCGCTATGCCGTCCGATGCAGTCGCCGAGCCGCTCCTTGTCGATGGGGAGCATATACAGCTCAGCGCCGTATGCGCGGCAGCCGCGTGCGACCTTGTTCGTTGTGTTGTGCGCGGCATCCGAGGCGAGCAGCAGCGCGTCCGTTCTGCCGGACTTTGCCGCCTCGAGCGAAAGCTCGGCGCCCGCTATCAGCGCGCCGGCTTTTTTCGCAAGACCGAGCATTCCGCAGAGCTTTGTGATAGCTCTCTCGTCGCCGGGAGCAGTGGCGGCGTTCTTTTCGATGATGTCGGCTTTTTTATTCATTGTTTTCGAGCATCCGTGTCACCGATTCGCGGAATTCATCGGTTGCCTGAGCGGTCAGTCGGCGTGCCATGCGACCGTTTTTCAGCGCCTTTTTAAGACAGCTCTCAGAGCGGCAGATGTATGCGCCTCTCGATTGCGCCTTGCAGCTTATATCGAGCGACAGATTTCCGTCGGCATCCTTCACCGCGCGCAGCAGCTCATGCTTCGGGCGGCGCTCTCCGCAGCCCTCGCAGCGCCTTGTGGGATGATACGTTTCGGCGGTGTTCGTCTGTGCGGCTGATCGCTCCGACGAAGCGGGGATCATCTTTTTATCGGCAGCATCGGACATGCTCTCTCGCCTCCTTTTTCGCCTGACCGCGTTATCGGTTCGGGCATAGGCTATGCAATGTGTGTCTATCCTATTCTATTCGTATTACTGTGCCTTGATGTCGATCTTGTATCCGGTAAGGCGTGCGGCAAGACGCGCGTTCTGTCCCTCCTTGCCGATAGCGAGCGAAAGCTGCTCGGGATCGACAATTACACGTGCAGAACGGTCGTCCTCTATTATAACATCACGTACGGTGGCGGGCGCAAGAGCGGAGGAAATATATTCCGCCGGATCCTCGCTGTATTTGACGATATCTATCTTCTCACCGTTTATCTCGCGTGTGATATCGCCGATACGAATACCGTGATTACCGATGCATGCTCCGATAGGATCAACATTCGGGTCATTGCTTGCAACAGCCATCTTCGTTCTCGAGCCTGCCTCGCGGATGATGTTCTTTATCTCGACAGTGCCGTCCTGGATCTCGGGAACCTCAAGCTCAAACAGACGCTTGACAAGACCTGCATGTGTACGGGAGAGTGTTACAAGCGGACCGCGCGTCTCTCTGCGTACCTCGATAACATATACCTTTATTCGGTCGCCCTCGTGGTAGACCTCACCGGGTATCTGCTCCTCGGGGAGCAGGGCAACGCGGCTCGTGCCGGTGTCGACAATTACCGCCCCGTTTGCCGTCATGGTCTTGTACACGGTCGCGGTGATAATCTCTTCTTTCTTATTTTCGTACTGTTCTATGAGCATTCCGCGCTCAGCCTCGCGTATGCCCTGAATGATCACCTGCTTTGCAGTCTGTGCACTGATTCGGCTGAACTTCTGCAGCGGCACCTCTATTTCACAGATGTTTCCTACCTTGGCGCTGCGGGTGATGCGCTTGGCGTCGACGAGCGATATCTGCTTGTCGGGATCGGTGACCTCGTCAACGATCTCCTTGAGCTCAACCATTCGGAATACCTTTTTATCGGGATCGAGAATGATACGTATCTCGCAGTCGCCTTCCTTTTCATGCTTATATGCCTTTGTCAGAGCCTGCTCGACACGGTCGATGATAATATCGGTGGGGATGCCCTTCTGCTTGCCGAGCTCATCAATTGCCTTGAAAAAATCTGCGTTCATCTGTTTTCCTTTCACTTCTTATTATGATTTATGTATACGGTCGCTTAGCCGGGCTTTTATGCCATACGGCGGGAAAAGCTGAGCCTTCAATCGCTATGCTGTATCAATCGCCGAAATCGTACCAAATATTTGCGCGGGAGATAAGACTCCACGGAACAATCAGACCGCTCTCTGTGCCGTCCTCCACCGTGACATTCTTTGTTTCCGGGTCGAATGCCGTCATCGGGGCGATTATCTGCTTGCTCTTTGTGCGCTCGTCTCCCTCTATCGGGGCGAAGAGCTTAAGATTTACGGTCTCGCCTATACATGCAAGAAAGTGCTCAGGCGTGCGCAGCCTGCGCTCTATCCCGGGACTCGATACCTCAAGCAGATAGGACTCCTCGATAGGGTCCGCCTCATCAATGAGCGGGTCGATCGCACGGTGTACCTTTTCGCAATCATCGATGTCTATTCCGTCCTCGGAGTCGATAGTGATGCGAAGGTGCATATCCGCGCCCTCCTTGACATATTCGACATCCCATATGTCATAGCCGAGCTCCGTAACGGTAGGCTCGATGAGCTCACGGACGGCGCTTGCCGTTCCCTGCGTACTGTTTTTTGCCATTAGGGCTCCTTTCGGCGCTGTTTGTATTCGCTCGATAACGTACAGCGGCACACGGCATCGCCGACAGCCGTTAAATCGTTATATAAAGATTAAAGAGCAGGGCGAGCCTACTCTTTAATATCACAATATTGAGCTTGGAACATTATACCACGTATTACAGAAAAAATCAAGGGGTTTGCGAAAAAAACCTAACTTTTGTGAAAAAATAATCTTTTTGTGTTTCGCTGCGATACATAGTAATGATAGTTTCTCTTGCCGCGTCGACCGAGCTTACTTCTCACCGCCGTTATGAGAACCGTCATTATCGTCAGAATCGTTTTCCGAGCTCCTTGCGCCATTGCCCATCATCTCATCAAAGGCGGAATCAAACTCCTGATCGCTCTCCGTCTTTTCCTCATGCGGCAGAGCGGTACCGCAATGCGGGCAGAACGAATATGTGCTTGCGACCGTTCGCTCGCAGCCGGGGCAGCGGACCGAGCCGGAGATTCGGCTTACACTCTCTTCCATCTGCTCTATGTCGATAAGCGATGCGGCTATCTGCTCGGATATCGCCGCGCTCTCGTCTACCGCCTGCTTTGTACGTACTGCGTAGACATTTTCTCCGAGCGCACGGTACAGCTCGTCGAGATGCGCTTTTTCCTTTGTCAGCTTAAGTTTAAGTGATGCGAGGTCCTTCGCACCGAGCGCGTTCTTTTTGACGTTTGTCCAAATCTCATCAAAGTTAATTGCCATTACAGCGTCCGCCTTTCGTATTAAGCTAATAATTTTTCGTGGATGAACCGTGTCTGTCGGTCGACTGCACCGATATGACAGGTGCGCACCGTCAATAATAGAGGTTCAGCGGTGCATCCTCGATAGGGTGCGCTTTGATAATATCGGTATTTACGGTTACGGTGTCGGCGAGTGCGTCGAATTTTTCCGTATAGCGCTCTCGCGAGGCATCATCCCGCAGGTCGCTCAGCTGTTCGTTGTCGCTTTCGTCGAGCGAGCCAAGCTCCGGAAGCGCGAGCTTCACCGCAAGATAGGTGACAGCATCGGTATCTATGCGGCGTATCTCGCCCACAGTCATCTCGGCAGCTGCCGAGACAAGATCTGCTCCGTAGCTATCAGCCTCAGCAGAGGAGACGAAGCATCCGTTTGTATAGTATGACATATCCGCGTCTGAATATTCTGAGGCAAGCTCAGACCAGCTCTCGCCGTTTTTCAGACGTTCGTATACATCGGCGGCCGTCGCCTGCTTTGCCGCCTTCTCTTCGGCGGTCATTTCGGAAACGGTAATATTTCCGTCCTTATCATATACATATGTACCGTTTTCGTCACGCTCGGCTTTATTTTCGGTGTAGAGCACGACAAGCCCGAGCAGAGAATAGTTCGATTTATAATATGCGGTAAGCTCTTCGTCGGACAGCCTTTCGATGCCGCTCGTTCCGAAATAATAGTTATATACAGCCTGCCATTTTTCCTCAGCTATGTAGATATCTTTCAGTCCGTCAATATTTATGCCGTAGCGGGAAAGATCGGAGTTGAGCGCGGGACGCGAGCCGGCATATTCGAGCTTTTCGCTTATATCGGCATTGACCTGCTCGCTGATCGAGCTGTCGATCTTCAGTCCGAGAACACGAAACTGTTCTACGGCGATCGCAAAATTGCGTACCGTTGTGAGTATCTTATCCTCGGCATAATCGGCATAGCTCTGACCGTCTGCCGCCGTCGCAGTCCAAAGCGTCGAGTTGTCGCTGCCCCCACCGTATGTATATACAAAATTTGTTTTGTACGCCGACAGCCAGTATGAATACATCCCCTCGGTTATCTCGGTATCTCCGCAGCTCATCGCAATCGTCCGCTTGCCGCATGAGGAGAGCGAGGCGGCGATTGCGGCAGACAGCAGGAGCGAGACGGCAGAGCAGAGAGCTCTTTTAAAATTATATGTTTTCATGTAATTTTTGTTCTCCGGCGGACGGTGAATGTCGTCCGCTTTTATTTTTTTGTAAATTATAGCTTAATCATCTGCACTTTTCAAGGCTGTTTGTTCTTTAATTTGTATATATTTTGCAAATATTTCACACAGCATTTCAAGTGTATCTATGCCGCTGCGTATTCGGTAGGTCACATACGGCTGCGAGCCGAGCGAAACGAGCAGCTTGCCGCTGTAAATATGCGACAGCTCCGCCCATACCGGCAGCTCGAGCGTGCGCGGCACAATGACCGCTCCGCCGTTCTTCTGCTCGACGCGGCTCATACCGCAGGCGCTCGACAGCGCGCGGATGAGTGAGATTCGCAGCAGATTCTTTGCCTGGATCGGCGGCTCGCCGTAGCGGTCGCTCAGCTCGTCGAAAATATCGTCGTAGTCCTCGGTACGCTCGATGAGCGCGATCTTTTTGTAGGCGTCAATGCGCTGTGCTTGACTTCCGATATAGCTCTCAGGCAGATAGGCATCATATGCAAGCGTGACGGTGCATGCGGGCTTTTCTTTCTTTTCCTCGCCCTTTTCCTCGAGTATCGCCTCATTCAGCAGCTTCATATACATATCATATCCTACGCTGTCTATCTGTCCGTGCTGCTCCGCACCGAGCAGATTTCCCGCGCCGCGCAGCTCGAGGTCGCGCAGGGCTATCTTAAAGCCGGAACCGAACTCCGAGTAATCGCGCACCGCTTCAAGACGCTTGTCGGCTATCTCGGATATCACCGACCCTCTCGGGTATGTGAAGTAAGCATACGCACGTCTGCTCGAGCGTCCTATGCGTCCGCGCAGCTGATGCAGCTGCGAGAGTCCGAGGCGGTCTGCGCGCTCGACTATCAGCGTATTCGCATTCGGCACGTCTACTCCGGTCTCGATGATCGCCGTGCTGATAAGAACGTCTATCTCACCGCGTATCAGCTCCGACCATATATCGGATATCTGCTCACGGTCCATCTTTCCGTGCGCAAAGGATATGCGTGCCTCCGGTATCAGCTTTCGCAGAGCGCCGCAGGTCTGTTCTATCGTTTCGACGCGATTGTGCAGCCAGAATACCTGTCCTCCGCGATGCAGCTCCTTGCGCACGGCATCGGCAAGAACGACCTCGTCATATTCGAGCACGAAGGTCTGGACCGGCAGTCGGTCGCCGGGAGCCTCCTCGAGTATGCTCATGTCACGTATGCCGCTCATCGCCATATTAAGCGTTCGCGGTATCGGAGTGGCGGTCAGGGTGAGAACATCGACGTTTCCCGACAGCTGCTTCAGCTTTTCCTTTTGAGCGACGCCGAAGCGCTGCTCCTCGTCCACAATGAGCAGACCGAGGTCATGGAATTGTACATCCTTTGATATAAGTCGGTGTGTGCCTACTATGATATCTATCTCTCCGCGGCGCAGCGCGGCAAGTGTTTTTTCCTGCTCTCGCGGTGTGCGGAAGCGAGAGAGCACGTCGATATGAACAGGGAAGCCGCGCATACGCGAGAGAATAGTGCGGTAATGCTGCATTGCAAGAATGGTGGTAGGAACAAGTATCGCTGCCTGCTTGCCGTCCGACACTGCCTTGAATGCCGCGCGGAGCGCAACCTCTGTCTTTCCGAAGCCCACATCTCCGCAGAGCAGTCTGTCCATCGGGCAGCTGTCCTCCATATCTCTCTTGATATCGGTCACGGCTGCTATCTGACCGTCGGTCTCCTCGTACTCAAATGCACTCTCGAATTGTCGCTGCATATCATCGTCCGCCGGAAATGCATGTCCCGGTCTGCGCTTGCGCTCGGCATACAGAGCTATCAGTTCCTTTGCCATCTCGCGTGTGGCAGCCTTTGCTTTTGCTTTTGCCTTACCCCATTCGCGTCCGCCAAGCTTTGAGAGACGAACGGTATCGTCCTCGCCGCGCGCACCGATATATTTAGACAGCATATCGAGCTTGTCGGTCGGAATGTACAAGAGGGCATCGTCGGCATAGACGAGCTTTGCATATTCCTCTGTAACGCCGTCGTGCGTGATGTTTTCAAGTCCCATAAAGCGGCCGATACCATGTATATCGTGAACGACATAGTCTCCGACGGTAAGGTCCGCATACGACATTATCCGCTCTCGGGCTGATTTTCTGCGTGTTTTTGCCGTACGGTGTGATGTGCTCGCTCTGCCGACGCTGACGGCGGATTCGTACATTGACAACAGCGCGAAACGCGATGCGGTAAGCTCAAAGCCGGGAACCGCCGCCGGTCCGACGACGAGCACTATACGCTTATCGTCGGGCATCGGCGAATTCTGTTCTATCACAGCTGCCGGTATCTCCTCCTCACGCAGCATTTCTGCCGTATTCATCTGCATTGCGCTGCTCTCGCAGAGAATGACCGTTCGGAATTCATGACGCAGGTAGAAGCGTACGTCCTCGAGCAGCAGCTCGCGGTTGTCCCCGTAGCAGACGGTATTTTTCGTAGTAAATGAAAACAGGCTGTCGCTGCGCACCGCGTGCTGAGTAATAAAGGTATCTATATACGCGCTGACCGTGCTGCGCATAAAGCTGTCAAGCCGCTCGTGCGGCGCAGCATAATCTGCGTGTTTTCCGTAGATCTCGCCGCCGGATATCAGCGAACGAAGCATCTCCTCCTCGCGTGCGCGGCATGCCTTCAGGCGGTCACGGACGGCGTTCTCTTCAACGATACAGCAGAGCGTCGGTGATGATATATAGTCGAGCAGGCAGGTGCGCTCCGGATAGATGACCGATATGTACTTGTCGCGGAAGCCTATCTCACGGTCGGATGAGAGGGTCTCAAGCTCGGAGAGCAGCATATCGCGGACACGGTCGTCCTTTACGCGTTTGCTCTGCGCCTCTATCTCAGAGCGCAGCTGCGCCTTTGCATCATCGGGGATAAGTATCTCCCTCGCCGGCGTCAGCTCGATAGATGAAAGATGCTCGGTTCGGCGCTGCGATACGGTATCAAAGTACTCCATATCCTCTATCTCGCAGTCGAAGAACTGTATACGGATCGGGTCACTGCTGCCGGGTGAATAGATATCGACGATATCGCCGCGAACGGAGAACTGCCCCGCGCCCTCAACCATCTCAACGCGCACATAGCCTGCGGAGAGCAGAAAGGATATCAGCGTCTCACGTTCTATCTCGCAGCCGACGGCGAGCCGCAGGCAGGAGGATGCGAGCAGCTCGGGCGGCATGGTGTATTGCAGTGCAGCGTCCGGTGTCGTTATTATCATGTCGCAGTCACCGAGCAGAGCCGAGCGCAGCACTCCGAGCCGCTCATATTCAAGCTCGTGCGATACGGTCATATTATGATATACAAAGTCGCGATATGGATATACAGCAGCGCGGCATCCGAAATCGCCACAGGCGGATTGCAGACGCGATGCCTCGCGCTCGTCCGGGACTATCACAAGTGCCCCGACACCGCTCTGTGCGCGGTAATCGGAGGCGAGTGAGGTCAGCAGAGCGGTTCTTGCACCCTCGCACAGCCCGGTAACGGCTATCGGCTGCGGCTTTTTCGCCTTGCTCTCGCGTATCGCGGCATCAAACAAGCCCTGATACTCGCGCTCTTCTCGGATACTGTCGATTATCATATTATTCTTTCTTTCCATAAACACCTCACGCGGCAGAAGGAGCATGTCCCGCTGCCGCCGAAAAGCCGTCCGACGACCCACGGTCGACCGACGGTAATTTACTATATTCGCATCACACGGCATGAGCGATATTTCGCCGCCTGTGTTGATGTTTGCCGCAGCTTGATACATCGTTGTTTTACTCGAGCCGATGCGGCGCAGTATTTTTCTCGGATCGACCGCGTCTTGCGTATCAACCGAAGAGTCCACTATATTATAGCAAAGCGCAATTGATATGTCAAGGTGTGCAGAGCGGCGAAAAAGCGCGGATCCGCACGCCGGAATCAGCTTTTTCGGATCTTGCGCGCAAAAATCGGAACAGCTGTATAAAAACCGCCGTTTTCAGAAAAAATAACCTCATGCAGCCGCATCGGACAGCGGCAAAAGCTCTGTTTATGCCCGGGAGAAGCGACGGAGACGGAACGTCGATCCGAAACCACAGGCATAGCTATTTCACAACAAGATTTTTATCAAGGCGGTATCTATGAGAAAAAGCATTACACGCAGACAGATCCATTCGCTCAGAGCGCGCCTGAGAGCAAACGGCGATACGACAGCGCTCGGTGAGCTTGAACTGCTGCTTGCGCTCGACAAGAGCGGCAGGCGCGCCTCAGGATCGCTCCTCGGCGCGCTCGGCGAAATACTCGAGGAAAAGAATTACCGTGCGGTTGCCGAGGAGATAATTACCGAAGCCGAGAGACGGTACGGCGCGATATGGGAGGAAGAGGATGTACGGCTCCTGCCGTCGGCGCTGCTTTCCCTCTCACTTGCACATATCGCCGTGGAGGGAAGCGCGGAGGCGGTCTCGGCTGCGCGTTCGATGCAGAATTCATTTTCGGCGATATCTCCGTATACAGCCTCACAGCGTCTTTCTGCAATGCATAAGCTGCTGAGCGAGATATCCGATGAATATCGCGTCAGCAGCCGCGAAACGCAGCAGATGTATCGTACTCAGCTTGTGCGCGCGGCGCGACGCGAAAGGATAAGCAGCACCGAGGCGGCACGCAGATACGCCGATTCGCTCGATACCTTGCCCGAAGTGCTGCTCGGCTGTGCTCCGACGCTGTATTTCGCCGTATATGCGGCACTGACAATATTGCCCCCCGCCGTGCTGCTGCCGCTGCTTCTTATGCTCGGCTCCGGCGGCGCAGTACTGCCGCTTACACTTGCATGGGGCAGCAGCGAATATATTGTTGCCGCAGTCATATGCGCACTTCTTCTGCTGTTCCCATCCGCGGAATGTGCAAGGCTCCTCACCGACCGTATCTTTTCGCATTGCATCGGATATTCGGTGCTTCCGAGGACCGATAATGAAAATATACCCGACAGCGGAAAAACACTTGTATGTATAACATCGCTGTTGTTCGGAGAGGAACGTGACGGCGAACTGTTTGATCGTCTTGAGCGCTATTATCTCGGAAATCGGGACGAAAACCTTCGCTTTGCGCTGCTTGCCGATCTGCCCGACAGCGACAGCGAGCATGAAGACGGGGACGAAAAGGTACTTGAATATGCCGAGAGCAAAATAAGGGAATTGTGCAATAAATACGGCGAGCGTTTTTTTCTTTTTGTACGCAGCCGCAGGCAGGCACCCGACGGCAGATGGTGCGGATGGGAGCGAAAAAGAGGCGCTGTGCTCGAGCTGATACGCTTTTGCCGAGGCGATGCCGGCAGCTTTTCGGATGTGCCGGAGGACTGCGAATTTGTCTCGAGCGCGAGGTATCTCATCACCCTTGATGCCGATACCACACTGCCGATAGGAGCGGCACACCGACTTATCACCGCAATGCTGCATCCGTCGGCACATCCGATAATAGAGGACGGACATGTCGTACGCGGGCACGGTATAATTCAACCGAGAATGGTCACGACGACAAGATCGGCCTCGGTCACCCCGTTCGCGGTAATGTGTTCGGGCGGCGGAGGCGCGGATACCTATGCGAGCGCGGGATATGATACCTTTCAGTCTATGTATGACGAGGGAAATTTCTGCGGCAAGGGAATAATAGATATTGATACCTATAACGAGCTGCTTTGCGATCGCTTTCCGGAGGAGACGGTTCTCAGTCACGATCTGCTCGAGGGCATAATCCTGCGCAGTGCCATCGACGGTGAGTGTCGGTTCAGCGATTCGACACCGAAAAATCCGGTTTCATTTATGACGCGCGCTCACCGCTGGATTCGCGGAGATGTTCAGGCATGGCTTTGGGGCAGACGCGAGGATATGGACGCGCTGTCGCACTTTAAGCTGCTCGACAATGTTCGCCATGCGCTGACACCGCTCGCTTCGCTAATTCTTGTCATCTTGTCTGCCTTTATGGGCGGCGCTGCAGCAATGCTTATTGTTCCGCTCGCCCTCTCGTATGCTATCCTTCCGTTCATAATAACGCTGCTCGGCAGAATGGCGAGCCTGCCGTCCGCTCTTGCACACGGCGGCGCAGTTACGGTACGCTCGGGAAGAATACGCGGTGCGGTCATGCTTGAGCTGCGCAGGATGATCTATTCGGTGTGCACGCTCGCATATCAGGCGGCGCGCGCGGGTGATGCCGCTGTTCGTGCGCTGTGGAGAACGCTTGTTTCGCATCGGCGTATGCTCGAGTGGACAACCGCTGCCGAGGGCGACAGATACAGCGGGCAGCTGACAGACTATACCGTCCGTATGATGCCGTCGGTCCTGCTCGGCGTTGCTTTTATGCTCACCGGCTCGGCAATGCTGCGGCTGTTTGGACTTATGATGTTCATCGCACCGACGCTTGCATGGCGGCTCGGTACGCCGTACGGCAAGCACCGCGATGCTCCGAGCATCGAAGAGCGAGCACAGCTGCTGACCTACGCTGCGGATATCTGGCGATTCTTTGAGGACACCGTAACGGCAGAGGAAAACTATCTGCCGCCGGACAATATATCGTATCAGCGCGAGGTACGTGTTGCCGACCGTACCTCTCCGACAAATATCGGACTGTATCTTATGTCGGTCATTGCCGCGCGGGATCTCGGACTTATCGGAACAGCCGAGACCGAGCGCAGACTGCGAGCGACCGCCGACACTCTCGTGCGCCTCGAGAGATGGCACGGACATCTTTACAACTGGTACTCGGTCAGCACAGCATCGGTGCTTTCGCCGTATGTTTCCGCCGTCGACAGCGGAAATTTCGTCGCATCGCTTATGGCGGTGTGTTCAGCGCTTGACGAGTACATTCCGGAGTGTCCGGGGCTTGCGGAGGTGCGGGAAGCACTCGAGCGTCTGTTCCGTGGGGCGGATTTCTCGGTGTTCTATTCACCCGAGCGCGGGCTGATGCATACCGGCATAAATGCATCGAGCGGCGAGCTTGACCGAGGCTTTTACGATCTGTATATGAGCGAGAGCCGAACCTCGTACTATATAGCCGTTGCGCTCGGACAGCTGCCGCCTCAGGCATGGTCGAACCTCGGCAGAGTATATGCAAGCAACCATGCGGGCGTGGGTATGCTGTCGTGGAGCGGCACGGCATTTGAATACTTTATGCCGACGCTGTACTATCTGCCTGCCGAGGATACCGCAGAGCGTCAGTCGCTGCGCTTCGGCGCGCGCGGACAGCGGATCGGAGCATATCGCGGTGTGTGGGGCAAGAGCGAGGGCTGCTACTGCGCCTACGACCGTGACGGAAACTATCGCTATAAGGCTATCGGCGTTTCCTCGCTTGCGCTCGGTCCGTGCGGCGGAGAGCGCGTCTATTCTCCCTATTCATCGTACCTTGTCATGCAGTGCTCACGCAGAGCGGCACTCGAAAATCTCTCTCGGCTCCGCGAGTACGGAATGTACGGCAGATACGGCTTTTATGAGTCGCTCGACCTTACACCGTCGCGTGTCGGAGACGGTCATGCCGTAGTGCGCAGCTATATGTCGCATCATATGGGCATGAGCCTTGCGGCGATAGACAATGTTTGCAGCGGCGGTATTTTCAGAGAACGAATGAGCAGGATCCCCGAGCTTGCCTGCGCCGAGACACTCACCGACGAACGCATACCGGTCGGAAGTCTCGCGCCGCGCGTTGAAAGCATAAAAACTCGTGTGCGGCGGGGGTCAAGAACGAGGGAGTGTCTTCCCGAGCTGCCTGCCGGCATACGCCGAGCATCGCTTGTTTCGGACGGTGCCATGCACATCTGTCTCTGCTCCGACGGCTGCGCCGAGCTAAGATACGGCAGGCTTCCTTTGTGCGGGACCGTATCGGTGAGAAACGATATTTCGCTTGCGCGAATTTCGGGCGGCGCGGACAGCGGCATTATGGACGAGAAAAAAAGCGGTGTCGATATAGATACCGAGAGTATGCTTCGCCCGGAGGATGAACGCACCGGCTGTCTGCGTGTAGTACTCCGCACGGGGAGCGATGCTCCGCAGATAATGTGCGGCAGCGTGCACTGTGATGGCGAGAGCGCGGAGCTTACAACGGACTCCGGAGACAAGCTGAGAATGATACCGGACGGCAGTGATAATACCGTTCTTCTGCTCGGCAGCACAGCAGGAGAACGGCATTGCTCGGCGCTGCTGTATCTCGAGCCTCGGCTGACATCAGAGGATAACTGGAATTCGCATCCTGCCTATGCAGGACTCGGATTCTCGGCGCGTTTTGACAGAGCAAGACAGATGCTGATATATGAGCGCAGCGACCGTAACGGCGGGCATATCTATCTGTGTGCCGCACCGATATTCGGACGTATAGATGATTTCACCACGCGCCGGCGAGGATTGTTTCCCGAGCGGTATACCGATTCCGATATTGCCGCGCTTCTCGGACGAGAGCTCGGCGGCTGTGAGGGGGTATGTATTTCTCCTTCGCTTGCCATGCGCTGCGAGAGCGTAGGCAGCTTTGCTTTCATCATAGCAGTCGGCAGATGCGAGGAGCAGGCGGTTACGGCAATAGAGGGCAAGCGTCGTCTGCTCGACACTCTCGGCAGACGGCTGCCGCCTATGCGCGACAAGTCGCCGACAGTCGGAGACAGACTCCTCGAGGAGCTCGTGACCGCAGCTGTATACGGCAGAGAAAAGCCGCCTGCACGGCTCGGAGACGCATATCCGATAAATGAGCTGTGGAAATACGGCATATCCGGCGACGTGCGGATAGGGGTATTCTTTCTTTCCGGCGACGGCGAAGAGTCAGGCAGAGGACTGCGCGAGCTCATGCAGTGTGCGGTCCGACTCTATCTGCACGGCTTCTCGCTTGATCTTGTGTTTGCATACGAGGGCAGCGGCGAGTACTACGACCGCAGACGCGATATGCTGCTGCGCGCCGCCGAAGCTGCGGGTGCGGATTTTCTTATAGGCGCAAAATCAGGGATTCACCTTGTACCGCTCGAGTCGGGAGATGATTCGGCTAAGCGTCTGCTGTCACTCTATTCGGTATTTACGCTCGCAGTATCTGATTCCGATACCGCAGCGGGAATGACCGAACGACTCGCCGCTCAGCGAATACCCGAATTTTTGCCGCACAGCGAGCGCCGGGAAAACGTCGAGGTATATGCCGACAACTCATCCGTCGCCGCACCGGACAGCGGATGGCGGTTCGGTACAGACGGCGGTTTTAACATGCGGAAAAAAAGTTCTCCCGTGCCGTGGTCATATCCGCTCGGCGGCTGCTGCCTCGGTACGCTTGTGACCGACCGCAGCTTCGGGTTTACTTGGCTTTCAAACAGCCGCGAGCTGCGTGTTACTCCGTGGAGCGGAGACGAATCCGGCGGATTGCGCGGCGAGGATATCGTTGCCGAGATAGACGGTAGGACATACAGTCTGTCGCTGTGTGCCGAGAAGGTATGCTATCGCAGTGCATGCGCCGTATACAGCGGAAGTCTGCCCGGACACGACTGGATGGTTGAAATCTGCTGTGAGGCGCGGCTGCCGGTAAAGCTCTACCGCATCAGCGGCTTAGACCGCTGCGAGCTGCGCCTGTCTCTCTGCGGCAGAGAGGGTGCGGTCGCGCACGAGCATATGTCAGACTGTGACCTATATACCGTGCTTGCCGGAGCGCTTGCGGGACGCACCGTTGCCGTGCTTCGTCCGTGTCCGGGAGTATTTGCCTTGACCGTATTTTCCACTCCTCTCGGTTCGCACTCTGCTGCCGAGCTCGGCTCATTTCCGCTTCTGCGTTATCTTCGAGAGCACTACTCGGGAGAGGGAGCTGTCTGTGATGTGTTTGACAGACGCGATATCGGCAGCGGCATAAGCATGCGCGGCTGCTTCGGCGAGATCGACGCACTCCTCGGGTCGTTTCTGCTGCATCAGACCTATTACAGCCGAATGCGCGGGCGTACCGGTTTTGCACAGCCGGGAGGAGCTTACGGTTTTCGTGATCAGCTTCAGGATGCAGGAGCGCTTGTTTATGCCGATACGCGGCTTGCGCGCTGTCACATTATCCGCTGCGCATCGCGTCAGTACCGTGAGGGTGATGTTATGCACTGGTGGCATGATGTTCCGCTGCCGCACGGCGGTATCTCCATACGCGGCGTCCGTACCCGCTGCTCTGACGACCGTTTTTGGCTGCCGTTTATTATCGGTGATTATATTTCGGTGACCGGCGATGCCGCCGTTCTTGATGTTCCCGTCCCGTATCTCGTTTCCGCACCGCTTGCCGACCGCGAGGACGATCGGTATGAGGATGCGGTATTTTCCGAGGAGCGCGAGAGTATCTATCTGCACTGCATGCGAGCCATGCGAACGATAAGGCTCGGGCTTTACGGCCTGCCGCTTATCGGCTCGTGCGACTGGAACGACGGTCTGAGCGGCATCGGTCGGAACGGAGGTGTCAGCGTTTGGCTCGGCTTCTTTTTGCGCACGGTCATCGGCAGAATGCTGCCGATCTGCGAACGGATGGGAGAGTACGACGATATAGCTTTTCTCGCTTCGCAGTATAAAAAGCTGACGGCGGCTACGCTCGATCCGCGGCACAGATGCGGCGGTTATTTTATCCGTGCGTATTACGGTGACGGTGTTCCGCTCGGATGTGAGAACGACAGTGAACCGGTGCTTGACAGTATTGCGCAGAGCTGGGCATATTTTGCCGCATCGGAGCGTGTGGATGTCGAAAAATATCTTGCCTCCGGTAAACCGACAAGCGAGGTGCTCGACAGCATATCGAACGAGCTATGCTATGCGCGCGGCGCTGTTCGGCTCGCATATCAGCGCCTTTTTGATCGATCTGTCGGAACGGCGGCGCTGCTGTCGTCTCCGCTTCGACGCAGCGATGGGCACGACCCGGGCTATATCTGCAGCTATCCAGAGGGAATGCGCGAGAACGGAGGACAGTATACGCATGCGGCGGTATGGCTTGCACGGGCGCTAATTCGCGGCGGAGCGGCAGAGGAGGGGATGGCACTTGTCCGAGCGCTTGATCCATCCTCACACCGCACCGAGATATACCTCGGCGAGCCTTATGCTATAGCCGGCGATGTATGTACGGCGGGGGAGCTGCGCGGCATGGCGGGATGGACGCAGTATACCGGAGCGTCGGGGTGGTATTACCGCCTGCTGCTCGAGGATATGCTCGGATACAGAGAGTGCGGCGATTCGTTTACGCTCGAACCTTGCCCCGAGCTGCCGAACCGTCTTGAACTGAAGATTGAGCGGAAAGCAACGTTTTATCGGATAACCTTTGTTTCCGGGACATCCGCCGGTATTCCCGCGTCGGAGCCGACGCATAAAAAAGCCGCAAGATTTCCGTATGACGGAAAAGAGCATACGCTGACCTATTATTTCGGCACTTGATGCACTTTTCTCGGATTCGAGTACTCGGGCAAAATTTTCTTCAACTGTTTCGGCGGCGCGGAATATATGCCAGATACCGTGATATATTCACGTGCGATTCAAAAAACAGTACTGCGGCACTATTGAAATTACTGCGGTTTTGTGCTATAATCGGTGTGTGTCCGAGAGGGCGCGCATCGATTTTTATAAAAATATGGAGTACAATATGATAAATCATGAGACGATAATCTCATTTCCGGGGCTCGGAATAGGCGAGTTCTCGGTAAACAGCGTCGCGTTTTCCGTTTTCGGCATCAGCATAGCGTGGTACGGCATTATTATAGTGCTCGGCATGATCGCGGCTTTTGCCTATGCATCATGGAGAGCAAAGAAAAACGAAGGTATCTCCTTTGACGATATGCTCGATTATGCCATCTTTCTTATAATATTCGGGGTTGTTGGCGCGCGGCTTTACTATGTCGCATTTCACGGCGGCGTAAGCTCGCTGTATGATCTTATCAATCTCCGCTCAGGCGGGCTTGCCATATACGGCGGGGTGATCGGTGGAGCACTTGCCGCTTTTATAGTCACCAAGGTAAAGAAGCTCAGCTTCGGGCGCGTGACCGATGCGACCCTGCCCGGTGTTATGCTTGCTCAGGCCATCGGCAGATGGGGCAACTTTATGAACGGCGAGGCACATGGCGGCGTCACCGATCTGCCGTGGAGAATGGGACTGAGAAATGCATACTCCGACAGCACGATATATGTGCATCCGACCTTTCTGTATGAATCGCTGTGGAACGTTATCGGCTTTATTATTCTGAATATTCTGTATAAAAAGAAAAAGTTCGGCGGCGAGATAGCCCTGATGTATATCATCTGGTACGGCATCGGCAGAACATTTATCGAAGGTCTGCGCACCGACAGCCTCTATATCGGAAACAGCGGCATACGCGTATCTCAGGTACTCGCCGCACTCAGCGCTGTCATTGCACTTATATTCCTACTCGTGCTCAGGCATAGGGCTATCGCCTCCGGCTCGACAGCGGCGGTTGCGGCGATTGCACAGACTGCCTCCGATACCGCCTCCGCCGAGAAAAAGATCGGCGAGAGCACCGAAAAGAGCAGTGAGGAGTCGGACGGAGCAGATGCGAAGAAAAGCGACGCGAGCGCGTCCTGCGAAACCGATGATGCCGACGATACCGATATAAGCGCCTCGATCGATAAGCAGTAAATCATAAAAGGAGCAAAAATGGCAGAGAATATTTACGAGAAGTACGGTAACAAGATCATAGACGGTAAGCGCATTGCAGCAGAGTACCGCGCCGAGATAGCGACAGAGGTCGCCGCGATGGAGCGCAAGCCCTCTCTTGCGGTAATTATTGTTGGAGAGGACCCCGCATCTCAGGTTTATGTACGAAACAAAGAGCGTGGCTGCGCCGAGGTCGGTATGACCTCGCTGCTGTACCGTCTGCCCACCGAGACAACCGAGGAGGAGCTGCTGCGGCTTATTGAGCATCTTAATGCGGATTCCGATGTTGACGGGATACTCGTGCAGCTTCCGCTCCCGTCGGTTCGCGACGGCGGCAGCGGCATCGACGAAGGCGCAGTCATAGCCGCTGTTTCACCCGAAAAGGATGTAGATGCTTTCCGCGCCGAAAATGTCGGTCATATAATGCTCGGAGACGCACAGCTGCTCCCCTGTACCCCAGCAGGGGTCATGGTGCTGCTCGAGCGCTCGGGAGTCGAGATCGAGGGCAAGCGCTGCCTTGTTATCGGACGCAGCAATATAGTCGGCAAACCGATGGCGATGCTGCTCCTGCACAAGAGCGGAACGATAACGGTAGCGCACTCGCGCTCGCGCGATCTTCCCGCGCTCTGCCGCGAGGCGGATATCGTAGTTGCCGCCGTCGGACGTGCAAAGCTCATTACCGGAGATATGATAAAGCCGGGTGCCGTCGTTATAGACGTCGGTATGAATCGCGACGAGAACGGAAAGCTCTGCGGTGATGTTGATTTCGACTCGGTCGCTCCTGTCGCATCAAAGATAACTCCCGTTCCCGGCGGTGTAGGTCCTATGACCATATCCATGCTGCTGCGCAATACTCTTACCGCAGCACGGCTTCGCGGAAAAAAGTGATTTTTTATATAAATCTACTCAATTATTATCATACGGAAAAAGAAAAAAATAAAATAACGATCGTCGCATGGAAAGGTGATACGACCGCCGTGCGGCGGTTTTTTATGCCGATCTTTGAAAAGCATGCACCGCTGTGATGCTCGCCGCTTGCAGCGGCGCATCCTTACACCTCGCTTGTTAATCTCTCGGAAATGATCTTTGCTCTGTGTAATAGTTTCGACCTGTACGGAATAAAATATTACAGCGTAATTTATGCTGCCGTAACTCACGGCAAAAAATATGAGAGGAAACGGTGAATATAATGAAGGCTGTATTTACTCGGCACCGAATACAGGCGTGTCTGCTTGCGGCACTGCTTATGCTTACGACGATTTTGCCGGTTGCGGCGCTTGATCCCGGCGAGCTCGATGCAAAGAGCGCGCTGCTTATGGAGGCTGAGACCGGCGAGGTGCTGTACGAGATGAATGCGGACGAAAGTCTGCCGCCCGCGTCGGTCACTAAGATAATGACGCTGCTGCTTGTAATGGAGGCGGTCGACGGCGGCAGCATATCACTCGAGGACAATGTGTCGGTGAGCGAAAAAGCTGCCGGAATGGGCGGTTCTCAGGTCTTTCTCTCTTCGGGCGAGCAGATGAGCGTAGAAACACTTATTAAATGCACCGTGATATCCTCGGCGAATGATGCCGCCGTTGCGCTTGCCGAATATGTATGCGGGAGCGAGGAGGCCTTTGTTGCAAGGATGAACGAGCGAGCGGCGGAGCTCGAAATGAATTCGACGCATTTTGAAAACGCTACCGGACTTGACGACACAACAGTGAATCACGTTACGAGTGCGCGCGATATCGCGATAATGTCTGCTCAGCTGATGCGGCACGACAAGATACTCGAATTCAGCTCCACATGGATGGATTCTATACGCGACGGCGCATTTACCCTGACGAATACCAATCGCCTTGTCCGTTTCTATGACGGTGCTACAGGGCTGAAAACGGGTTCGACCTCTAAGGCGGGCTTTTGCATGAGCGCGACCGCTAAGCGAGGCGAGCTTCATCTGATTGCTGTTATCATGGGGGCAAGCAGCCGTGACGCGAGAAATACCTCGGCTAAGAAGCTGCTCGATATCGGATTTGCGAGCAAGGCGCTGTTCCGCAGCGATAGCACGCAGCTCGATCCGATACCGGTACACGGCTCGCTCGGCGGCAGCGTTACACCTCTGACACAGCAGTTTATACGCGTTATAGAAAAAGGGCAGGACGGCAGGATAACTACCGAGTACGAGCTGCCGGAATATCTCGATGCACCGGTAGAGACAGGGCAGGTCATCGGTCGAGCGATATACTCGGCAGAAGGAAATATCATCGGAGAGAGCGATATTACTGCCTCGGGAAGCATCGTAGCAGCGTCGTTTTTTGATGTTTTTACGCAGATAATGTTAAAGTTTTTGATGAATTAAAAAAAATAGTAAATATCTATTGCAAGAAAATAAAATTGCGTGTATAATGTAATCATAAAAAGTGTAAAGAAAAGGCGAAGGTATGGCAGTAAAATTAAGTACAAAATACGCAGACAATTTTATTTCCGACGAGGCTCTTGCCTCGATGAGAGCCGAGGCTGAGTCAGCATTTGAAAAGGTGATGACCGGCAGCGGCGATGGCAGTGATTATCTCGGTTGGAGAGATCTCCCCCTCAACTATGACAGAGAAGAGTTTGACCGTATCAAGAAGGCTGCTGAGTATATCAGAGCCAACTGCGACGTTTTTGTCGTTATCGGTATCGGCGGCTCCTATCTCGGCGCAAGAGCGGCTGTCGAATTCGTAAACAGTCCGTTCTACAATTCGCTCGCAAAGGACGGTCCCGCGGTTTATTTTGCAGGCAACTCCATTTCTCCCACCTATCTATCCGAGATACTCGATCTGTGCAAGGATAAGGATGTTTGCATAAACGTAATATCCAAGTCCGGAACAACGACCGAGCCTGCGCTTGCATTCCGCGTAATGCGCAGCTTCCTCGAGAATAAGTACGGTATTGAGGAGAGCGTTAAACGCATTTTTGTCACCACCGATAAGTGCCGCGGAACACTCAAGCAGTTCTCGACCGACATGGGATATGAGAGCTTCGTCGTTCCGGACAGTATCGGCGGCAGATACTCGGTGCTTACTGCGGTAGGACTTCTTCCCATTGCGGTTGCCGGTATTGACATTGACGCAATGATGAAGGGCGCTGCTGATGCTCGCGCGGTATATACCACCGCATCCATCGAAGAGAACGATGCGGTCAAGTATGCTATGATTCGCAACTATTTCTACCGTACCGGCAAGAAGATGGAGATGCTCGCAGCTTATGATCCTGCGCTTGCACTCTTTGCCGAGTGGTGGAAGCAGCTCTATGGTGAGAGCGAGGGCAAGGACGGCAAGGGTATATTCCCGACCTCCGCAATGTTCTCGACAGATCTCCATTCGCTCGGGCAGATGATCCAGCAGGGCGAGCGTACTCTCTTCGAGACTATTGTTGATATCGAAAAGCCCGATCGTGATATTCCGATCGAGAGCGACCCGCAAAACCTCGACGGAATGAACTTCCTCGCCGGCAAGAATATGAGCGAGGTCAACCACACCGCATTTACGGCTACGGCTCTTGCACATAATGACGGCGGGGTACCTAATCTTATCGTCAGTGTTCCGTCCAGATCTGCCGAGAGCTTCGGCGCACTCGTATACTTCTTCGAGTTTGCATGCGGCATCTCCGCATATCTGCTCGGAGTCAACCCGTTCAATCAGCCCGGTGTCGAAGCGTACAAAACAAATATGTACGCACTGCTCGGCAAGCCCGGCTATGAGGCGCTTCGTGCCGAGCTTGAGTCAAGACTCGGTAAATAACAAAGGAAATCCAAATTTTAACCATATAGGAGGATTATTATGATTAAACTTATTGTCGGCATCAAGGGAACAGGTAAGACCAAGCAGCTGATCGACCTTGCCAACAAGGCTATCGAGACCACCAAGGGCGCGGTTATCTGCGTAGAAAAGGGCAATAAGCTCATGCATGAAATCAAGTATCAGGGCAGACTCGTTGATGTTGACGAGTATTCTATCATTGACGCGCACATGCTCTACGGCTTTGTTTGCGGCATGATTGCAAGCAACAGTGATATCACCGACCTCTTTATCGACTCTGCGCTCAAGATATGCGCTGACAACATGGCTGAGTTCATCAAGTTTGTAAAGCATGTCGGCGCTCTCGCTGAGAAGAGCGGTGTTAACATTGTTATCACCTCCTCTATTCCGGTTGAGGAGCTTCCTGCCGAGCTTGAGGGCTATACCAAGTAAAAAACAGTCTCTGAGGTACCTGAGTACCGCGGAGCGGAGGGTCACCGCATTGCGGTGGCCCTTTTGCTCTATTATTAACAGTAACCAAGAGTGCGGCATTTTTTACCAAACAGAAGGCAAGGCTGCGAATTGAACTCAAAGACGTGCTGAAAATGATGTGCCGCAGCACCGATCTGTTTCGTGTTTTCGCCTGCTTTATATCTGTTTTTTACACCGTAGTATCTGTTACGGCGCGGTAAAATTTCGGTTACGCAGATGCGCATAATCTTGATTTTCGCGCCGGGTTGTGTTATAATGCAGACAGTTTATCCGATGCGCGCAGTATGTGTTTGCGCTCGGAGCTGTCGCCTCACCTACGCGGCATAATATCGCTATTGGGTTCACTCGCTGACACACGGAGGAGGGAAAGACTATGTCTCAGCTGACAAAGCGTGCGCTTGAAGAATCACTGAAAAAGCTTCTTCTTAAAAAGCCGTTGACAAAGATAACGATCAACGATATTGCCGAGGACTGCGGGATAAACCGCATGACTTTTTATTATCATTTCAAGGATATATACGACCTTGTAGAGTGGTGCTGCCTTGAGGACGCTCGCCGCGCACTCGAAAATAAGACTACGCACGACACATGGCAGGAGGGCTTTCTGAGATTATTCGAGGTAGTGCTCGATAACAAACCATTTGTCATGAATGTATATCGCTGTGTTCACCGCGAGCAGGTCGAGAGATATCTTAAACCGCAGGTCGACAGTCTCGTGATGGGTGTGCTCGATGAACAGTCAGAGAATATCACGGTTCGGCAAGAGGATAAGGAATTTATCGCTCAGATATATTCCTATGTTTTCGTCGGACTTATGCTCGACTGGATAAAGGACGATATGAAGGAGGATCCTAAGGAGATAGTCGGCAGGCTTTCGATACTTATAAAGGATTCTGTAAACGATGCGCTATCCCGCTTTGCTATCCGAACGTCATCCTATTAAATGTGCATGCGGATGCATTCGTGCCGCATTCCGATCGTTATTATCATAAAACCGCCTTTGATAAAAAATTATACATCCCGCAGTCCCGTGATAAAACTTTTATCGCGGGACTTTTTCTGATTATTGTAAGGATGAAAAAAACGGTTATAATAGAATTACAAAATAAATCACCGGAGGCGTGAATTATGTATTACTCAGCAGGAACCTATGAATCGTTTGTACACCCGGAAAAACCGAAGGATGTTGACAAGAAGTCGGCATACATCATCGGTACCGGCCTTGCAGGACTGACGGCTGCTTTCTATCTCGTTCGTGACGGTCAGATGAAGGGGGAGCACATTCATCTGCTTGAGAAAAGCGAGCTCGCGGGCGGAAGCTGTGACGGCAGACGCGATATAACAAAGGGCTTCTTTATGCGCGGAGGCCGTGAGATGGATAATCATTTCGAGGTTATGTGGGATATGTTCCGCGATGTTCCCTCGCTCGAGCATCCCGGTCTCTCGGTACTCGATGAATACTATCGCCTGAATAAGCACGACCCGAACTATTCTCTCTGCCGTGCGACCGTTGACTGTGGCAAGGATGCGCACACCGACGGACGCTTTGAGCTTGACCGCGATTCCGCTATTGCACTCTCGCGCCTGTTTATCACACCAGAGTCCGAGCTTGAGGACAAGAAGATATCCGAGGTGCTGCCCGAGTCGTTCTGGAGCACAAACTTTTGGCTCTACTGGCAGACGATGTTTGCATTCCAGAGATATTCGAGCGCGCTTGAGATGAAGCGTTATCTCTGCCGCTATGTTCATCACATCGACGGGCTGCCCGATTTCAGCGCGCTGCGCTTCACAAAGTACAATCAGTATGAGAGTCTTATTCTGCCGCTTGTAAAATATCTCGAGTCGCACGGTGTGCGCATCGAATACGGCATGGATGTCAAGAATGTTGTCGTTGTCCACGAGGACGGAAAGATAATCGCAAAGCAGATCGTCTACGTCCGTAACGGCGAGGAGCAGACCATTGACCTTATCGAGGATGATCTTGTATTCGTTACAAACGGCTCCTGCACCGACAGCACCTGCTATGGTGATCAGACGCATGCTCCCGACCTCTCCGGTCTCGAGAACGGCAAGGGCGAGGCATGGGATATGTGGAAGAAGATCGCCGCTCAGGCAGAAAACGGTGAATTCGGCAATCCCGCTGCATTCTGCAACGATATCGAAGCAACAAACTGGATGAGCGCAACCGTAGAGACCTCAAATGAAGAGGTCATCCGCCATATCATAGATATATGCAAGCGCGATCCTCGTGCCGGTAAGGTAACTACCGGCGGAATCGTTACCGTTAAGGACAGCGCGGATAACTGGTATCTCTCATGGACCATCAACCGTCAGCCGCAGTTCCACTCTCAGGATAAAAATTCGGTCCTTGTATGGCTGTATGCTCTGAATACACGCGCAGAGGGCAACTATGTGAAGAAGGCAATGCGTGACTGTACCGGCGAGGAGATCTGCCGTGAGTGGCTGTATCACATCGGCGTACCGGAGGATAGGATCGAGCCGCTTGCAGCCGATGCCTGCAATACTACGACCTGCTTCATGCCGTATATCAACGCGTTCTTCCAGCCGAGAAAAAATTCCGATCGTCCGCATGTCGTGCCGGACGGCTCGGTAAACCTTGCGTTCCTCGGTCAGTTCACCGAGACACCCCGCGATACGATCTTTACGATCGAGTATTCGATGCGTACAGGTATGGAGTCGGTCTACACACTGCTTGACATCGACCGTGGTGTACCCGAGGTATGGGGCAGTAAGTATGATGTCCGCGAGCTGCTGCGTGCATGCTACTATGCTGTCGACAAGAAGCCGATAAGCGAGATCAAGCTATCATTCAAGGAAAAAGAACTGCTTAAGATTGCACTCAAAAAGATTCAGGGCACCGATGTCGAACAGCTGCTTCGAGATAGCGGACTTATCGAGTGACCCTGACGGACACCATCAAAAACCGTCAGGCAACAACCGATTATCTATTATCATTCCGTCTGTCATTATAAATTCTTTATGATCGGTGCAGGGAAGTGGGTATGACCCACTTTACTCCTCTGAGCCGTCAGAAAAGCATCCGATATTCCGAGCATGTCTCGTATTGTCGGATGCTTTTTGGGCTTTTGCAAGGATGTATAATGCTGCCGCCGGATGCATTTTCTTTCTTATCCTTCAGCTATAAAACGCAGCTGCACCATCGATGGATTTCGACGAAAAGCAGCTGCCGCACAGCGGATGGGAAATAATGTATAGACGCAGCTGCACCGCGCAAAACCGAGCTTATTCTTGCACAAAAAATCGGTTGATTTTAAGGGATAAAAAGTAGTAAAAAGAAAAAAATCCGCAATTTTTGAAAAAGGGATTGACAATTCAAAAATCTGTGCTATACTTTTCATGATCTCAATTGGAACAGTGTTCCGAAGCAGGATTAAAACGACCGCCGATGTACAGTCGGCTGAGGCCATACGGACAGCCGGGTCGAATGCCGAAATTCGCCGCACTGCGGCAGTTGGCAACTTCTGTTGCCTTATTGGTTGAGTTAAAAGCTCAGTTTTATAAGTTGGTTACTTTATAACCGATATGCCTTTGGCATGAACTTGTGAAATGATCAATAAGAGTAGTAAAAGTAATCTTTGCTATATAGACTCTGATCTAATTGTGATTTGATGTTTACCCATACCTCGTCTGTGTACCCGCACGGGAATTTTGTCGTATCGGCTCGCGCCGCTGCGATTTTCATCGGTAATGGGAATGCACCTTCCGCATGTCCGTGTACGCGCGTGGGTGTATATTGTCATGCAATTTTTACAAGCGACATGCTGCCGGGCAGCGTGCCGCTTTTTTATTTTATGTATGCACGCTCCGCAGCGCCGAGGAACGTGAAATATTGACCGCAGCAGCGGCAGATACGGGAGAGTATGGACATGAAAAAGATTATCGAACTTAAAAACATCTCCAAATCATTTGACGGAGAAACGGTGCTTGACGGCATCAGTCTCGACATACACGACAATGAATTCATAACGCTGCTCGGTCCCTCAGGCTGCGGAAAGACCACCACACTGCGAATTATCGGCGGCTTTGAATATCCCGACTGCGGCGACGTTATCTTTATGGGCGAGCGTATAAACGATGTTCCGCCGCATAAGCGCCATGTCAATACCGTATTTCAGAAGTATGCTCTGTTTCCGCATCTGAATGTCTTTGAAAATGTGGCGTTTCCTCTTCGCGAGCGCGGACTGCCGAAAAAGGAGATAAAGGAAAAGGTAGAGCGCATGCTTTCAATGGTTATGCTCTCCGGCTTCGCCGAACGCCGCGTCACAAGTCTCTCGGGCGGTCAGCAGCAGCGTGTAGCTATTGCACGTGCACTCGTAAACGAGCCTAAGATCCTGCTCCTTGACGAGCCTCTCGGCGCCCTTGACCTGAAGCTGCGCAAGGATATGCAGCAGGAGCTGAAAAAGATACAGAAGAACACCGGAATAACCTTTATCTTCGTCACGCATGATCAGGAAGAGGCGCTGAGCATGTCCGATACCATTGTCGTTATGAGCGAGGGCAAGATACAACAGATAGGCACTCCGAGCGATATATACAATGAGCCGCAGAATGCCTTTGTTGCCGACTTTATCGGCGAGAGCAATATCGTTGACGGCATTATGATAGAGGACTACATTGTTTCGTTCGGCGGTCAGACCTTTAAGTGCCTTGACAGCGGCTTTGCCCCCCGCGAGTCTGTCGATGTTGTCATAAGACCCGAGGATGTAGACATCGTAGCCCCCGAGCGCGGTATGCTGCGCGGCAAGGTCACATCGGTAACATTTATGGGTGTGCACAATGAGGCTATTGTCGATATTGACGGCTTTAAATGGATGATACAGACCACCGACCACGTTGAAGAGGGTGCTTTTATCGGCATCGAGCTTGAGCCGGACGCAATTCATATAATGAAAAAGTCCGAATACTCGGGTATGTACGGAGACTATTCTTCCTTCTCAAACGAGCTCGATGAGCTTGCCAACCCGGAAAGTGAGGAAGACGAATGAGGCTGTCACAGAAAAAAACGGAGAAGCTCACTCACGGGACCTATCGCGCGGTGCTCGCACCGTATTCGATATGGTCGCTGCTGTTCGTTATTGTCCCGCTGTTATTCGTTGCATACTACGCTTTTACCGATAATAATTTCGCATTTACGACAGAGCATATCATGCGCTTCTTTACCGCAAAGAGCAGTCTTGTTCAGGATGACGGAACCTCGGCCGAGGTACGCACATATCTGCTCATATTCCTGCGCTCTCTAAAGCTCGCCGTCATTTCTACGGCAATATGCCTGCTGCTCGGTTATCCTATCGCCTATATCATGGCTCACGCCAAGGAAAAAACACAGAAAACCATGATGACGCTGATAATGATACCGATGTGGATGAACTTTCTTATCCGCACCTACGCATGGATGACTATTCTTCAGGATGCCGGTATCGTCAACGGTCTGCTCGACAAGCTCGGAATTGCTCCGATACATGTTATCGGCACAGAGACGGCGGTCATTATCGGAATGGTATATGACTATTTCCCGTATATGATTCTCCCGATATACTCTATACTCGTCAAGCTCGACGGCAGACTCGTTGAAGCAGCGCGAGACCTCGGCTGCAACGGCTTTTCTGTGCTGCGCAGAGTGGTACTGCCGCTGAGTATGCCGGGTATTATTTCGGGTATAACTATGGTACTCATCCCTTCAATCAGTACCTTCTATATATCACAGAAGCTCGGAAGCGGTAAATTCTTTCTCATCGGCGATGCCATCGAGGGACAATATGTCGCAAACAATCTCCATTTTGCGGCTGCAATAGCTTTTGTGCTTATGCTGATACTTCTTGCCGGTATGGCGATAATGAAGTACTGCACGTCGCGATTCGTATACGGAGGTGATTGAGATGAATAAGATGAAGCTGTCCGCTAAAATATACAGCGCAATAATATTTATTTTTCTCTTTGCTCCTATCGCGGTCCTGCTTGTGTTCTCGTTTAACGAAGGGAAGAGCCTTTCGGTTTTCTCCGGCTTTTCACTGAAATGGTATGAGGAGCTTTTACGCGACCGCAACACCCTTGAATCGGTCAAGAACACGCTTATTCTTGCTGCTTCGGCTACGGCTATATCTACGATTATCGGAACGCTTGCCGCTCTCGGTATCGACAAGCTCCGTTCGCGCTGGTATAAGGCGGCAATGAACACCGTCACCGATATCCCGATGACAAATCCCGATATTATTACCGGTATCTCGCTGATGCTGATGTTCGTTTTCGTCGGCAGATTTTTCGGTGCGACAACGAGCCTAAGCTTCGGAACGATGCTTGTCGCACACGTTACATTCTGCACGCCGTATATTATACTGCAGGTGCTGCCGAAGCTCAGACAGATGGATGATTCGCTTCCCGAGGCAGCAATGGACCTCGGCTGCACTCCCATGCGGGCGTTTCTCAAGGTCGAGCTGCCGGAGATACTTCCGGGAATCGTGACCGGTGCTATAATGGCATTCACGCTGTCGCTCGACGACTTTGTTATCAGCTATTTCACATCCGGCAACGGATTTGAAACGCTGCCCATCCGTATATACGGCATGACAAAAAAGACGGTCACACCTAAGATGTACGCTCTTGCGACCATCATATTTTTTGTGACGCTCTCGCTGTTGCTGATAAGCAATGTCGTCGACAGCGATGACCGAAAGCATCTCCGCGAACAGCGCAGACAGCGTAAGCATCACGCGCACATAGAGGAAAATAGGGAAGTGTGATACCTGTTATCACCCGCCACACCATATTATGGGATCTCACAGAAACAGATCTGAAATATGAACGAAATTCCCCGTCCCGAATTTTGTTTCACATAATGCTGCCGTGTATGAAGGCGCAAGCATTATGCAAGCAATATTACAAAAATACAGAAACCGCGAAAGCGGCATCCTCCACGATAAATCTGATAAATAAAAGGAGTTAAGTATGAAGCTTAAAACCGTAAAAAACGCAGCTATTATGACAGCCGCAGCCGTTCTACTCGGTGCCGCACTCACCTCCTGCGGAAGCTCGAATTCGCTCACGCTCAATGTTTACAACTGGGGTGAGTATATTTCGGACGGCAGCGAGGGCAGCTTTGATACCGTTCGCGAATTTGAAAAGTGGTATGAGGAAAACTACGGTCAAAAGGTCACTGTAAATTATACTACTTATGCATCAAACGAGGATATGTATAACAAAATATCGAGCGGTGCAGTCAGCTACGACGTTATTATCCCCTCGGATTACATGATAGCGAGAATGGCAGACGAAGAGCTGCTCCAGCCGCTGAATTTTGATAATATTCCTAACTACAAGAATATCGACGAAAACTTCAAGAGCCTCTATTACGATCCCGATAACAAATATACCGTTCCTTATACCTACGGCATTGTCGGTGTTATCTATGACGCAAATGTCGTTGACGAGGCTGATGCCGGCGACTGGGATCTTATGTGG
Source organism: uncultured Eubacteriales bacterium (assembly GCA_900545935.1). GTDB lineage: Bacteria > Bacillota > Clostridia > Oscillospirales > CAG-272 > UMGS911. The sequence goes on along the minus strand of URAP01000001.1, from coordinate 74,145 downwards.
AATGAAAAGTACAGCGACCGAATAGTTCAGTTTAATAATTCCCGTGACGCATTCGGCACCGCGATGTATAAGCTCGGAATCGACGTTAATACTACAGATCATGCAGAGTGGGATAAGGCGTATAATGAGCTTCTTGCACAGCGCCCGCTCGTTCATAGCTACGTCATGGATGAGATCTACAATATGATGGAATCCGGCGAGGCAGCGATCGGTGCATATTATGCCGGCGACTACTTCACGATGGTCGACGCTCAGGCGGATAATGTTGACCTGCAGTTCTACTATCCGGAGAGAACCAATTTTTATGTAGATGCTATGTGCATCCCCTCCTGCGCCGAAAATAAGGAGCTTGCGGAGATATTTATAAACTATATGCTTTCCGAGGAGCCTGCCGTTGCAAATGCAGAGTATACCTACTATGCGTCACCGAACAGTGTTGTCTATAACAGCGCTTCTTATATCGAGGAAATGGGCGCCGAAGCAATGGCTATCCTTTATCCCGAGCTCGGCAGCTTTTCCGAGCAGTATAACACCCTCGCATTCCGTAATCTCGATAACGACACCCTCGGCTATATTAATACTCTCTGGGAGAATGTTAAGATCAACTGAACCGATCGTTGACCTGATTTGATTTTGTATAATCGAGCGCGAGCTTCGTCATTTTGATGCGGCTCGCGCTATATATTTACGCTTATATCTTTAAATGATACGGCATTGCGATTCAATAATTCTAATCACCTGTGGCAGTTTCATGCCTTTGCCGATGAAAACAACATGATTTTATATAATAGCGCTATCATGCCATAATTTGACATAATAATCTTATTATATGCGCTCATAATAATATCAGAGCCGAAAAGGCTCTGTAAAGGAAAAGGCGGCAGCGAATCAGCGCCGCATGAGTATACAAGGAGATTTCAAAATGTCTACAAATAAGAATCTTGTTCCCGAAGCAAAGGGCGCACTTGACAAGTTCAAGATGGAGGCTGCCAGCGAAGTCGGTGTTAGTCTCGCTAACGGTTATAACGGTGATCTGACTTCTCGTCAGGCCGGTTCCATCGGCGGACAGATGGTCAAGAAGATGATTCAGAAGTACGAGAACGACCTCAAGAATTCCGGTCGATAAACAGAGCGAATTTCCGAATTACAAAATCGGCAGCCTTACTGCGGCGCAAAACAGCTCACACGGTGTAGTGTGAAAACTATGATGCCGAAAGGATAATGCTTGCCGAAATCAGGATGATATTGCAAACGCGATGTCATCCTGATTTTTTCTTCGCCGAAACACTGCCCTAAATTACGTAAAATTTGCATTTTACGTAATTTCCCGTATCGAATTATTATAACAGTGCCGTTGTGTTGTCGGGCTGTTTCAGTACAATGCCCCGCTGTTTTTAACGCGGAAACTATTGTTCGGAGCTAATGCGGATTCGAGGCGACGGAAACTGCTCTTTATTCGCGCAATGTATACTGAATCTTTCCGTTATCAAGAGCTGCTGAAAATCAGCCTTCTTCAGACTTTTTACGGATTATAATCTGCGAGTATTTAAAATCTATTTGCGTATCTATCATAGTTTGTTCTGTATTTGAATAATCATTATAACGGACACCCGATTTTAAGATATTATTCGGTATATTGCAGGATGCAATTTATACCTTATGAAATTATGCTTGAAAGCAAAACTGAGAGGTATTCATATGAAGCATAAAATTATTAGCTCGGTATTTATTGTATTGCTTTCTTTTTTCGCCGCAGCTGCGATTGCGGCGCTTGGCGCTGCCGTTTGCTTAAAAATGCCCAATCCCGCGTCGGGTATACTTCCCTTTGCAATATTTACTTTTGCAGCTTCTTCGGCATCATGCGGATATCTTGCCGGCAAGAATTCGCGAGGCTCTGCACCTCGTGCAGCCATTATATGCTTGTCATATTTTGGCATTTTAGCAATTGCTTCGATAATAACCGGCACTGTAAACACCGAAGCAGAATGCTGTCTTCCGCAGCTCTCGATATCTGTAAGATTGCTTACCGTACTAGGCGCCGTTGTAATTTGCTTTATCGGGGTGCTGATCGGAGAAAACAAAAAGTCGCACGGTAAAAACCGAGCGACAAAGCGTAAAAACAGTATTGCAGCTAAAATGAAGTCGAGACGCGCCTGATGCGATTAGGCACACATTATCGTATCGGTATCGGTATCGGTATCGGATATCTGCTGTCTGTGCGCAAAGCAATACATAACGTGCATCACGCTTGATAAGCAATAATATCAATTCACTTTTTTGGTCTTTTGAGATACAGATCAATAAAACTTAGCCGTTACCTCTTTACGCATCTTTCCGAGTGCGTCTATAAGTCCGTTAATGACCTCCATCTTATGATTGAAGTCGATTTCGAGCTTAGGAGCCTGATGCGCATCATTTACGGCAGTACCGATATAAAAATTAATCGGCTCTTCGGCATCAAAAAGCAGTCTGCAGAGCGCGGAAACGCCGTCAGTCTTGGCGGTGTCGCGAAAATCATCGCATCCGTATGACAGATAACGCTTAGCAGCCTCGAGTGCAAGACCTATCGTGACAACGCCCTCTGTAACAAGCTCCACACCCTCTATCTTTCCGATAGGCGGAATAGTGCTGCTCTGATAGTCGAGAACGACCTCGAGAGGCTTTCCGAGGTATGATGCGGCAAGGTGTGCGGTTGTGCCGCCGCAAACAATATGCTTTCCCTTGCTGCCGAAAAAGTCCCCCATCATCAGTCCGTCTCTATCGGGCGATGAGGGGGGACCTATCATTATATTGACACTTTTTTTCACGGCGTCGCCGTGATGTAGTTTTTTTTTCAATGGTGCTTCCCTTTTCAGGCGAGCTTTTCAAGAATCTCGTGCTTAAAGAATTCCGGAGCATCCTCGGGCTTAACCGAATGGATCACACCATCAATAGAAACACAGACATCATTCTGGCACTGACCGAAGCAGAACGAACCGCTAAGCTCAATCTTATCTGAAATATTGTTTTCGTCGATAAGACGCTTGATGCAGCTAACGACCTGATGCGAACCCTTGAGGTGGCAAGAGCTGCCGATACATACAACAACCTTCATAGTAATTTATCGCCGCCGCATATGCAGCGGCATCCTTTCTTAGGAATAAGGATTCTTTTGATTTAAATACTAAGTCGAAATAACCGAATTAGAATATGCCGATGAGCAGCTGCGTCAGCAGTACAACGGCTACAAGCGCAACCGGATATGTAGCGGCATACGCTGCTGCAACATCCTCTGTGCCCGCAAAGTTAATAAGGGTTCCGAGTGCAGGTGTACTCGTCATGCCTCCGGTTATAGAACCGATGCTGTTCAGCAAGCAGAGCTTGAGTACGTGCTTTGCAAAGAAGTAGCCGAGGATCATCGGCAGGAGAGTAATGACAACACCGTAAACGAAGTAGATAGGCTTGAAGTGATTGACGAAATTAGCACCACCCGAAACGCCTGCACCAATAAGGAAGAATATCAATCCGAGCTCGCGGAAAACCTTTAGCGTCGATATCTCCGGCATCAGCGAAACCTTACCGCACTTGCCGAAATGACCGAAAACAAGTGCCGTAAGCAGGCATCCTCCGGTTGTGGTTAGCGAGAAGGTAGTACCGCTGAGTCCTGCTGAGCTAAGCGGAATCTTTACAAGTCCGATTATAAGACCGATAGCGGCAGCAAGCGAAAACATCATAATACCGAACGGATCCATCTTGAGTGTTCCGATGCGGGATTTTGTTTTTTTCTCGTCAGAGCTGCCGGCGGCGAGCATCTTTTCGCGCTCGACCTTCATGTCTGCTTTTTCGAGTTTTGGTACGAGCTGAACGAACAGTACGACACCTATAACGCCAAAGAGATAAGCGATTCCATAGCCGACAGACACAAGATCCTCATATGCCTCTCCTACCGTTGCCTTTGCGGCAGAGAACGCAGGGGTAGAGGTAAGCGCGCCGGAGAGGAGTCCTGAAACGATAGCGGTAAAGCCCTCGTAATCGGTCTCTCCTCCGACCGTCCTGCCAAACAGTATGCACAGCGCAGCTGCGATGCCACCCGAGAGGATGATAACAAGGCCTATAAGAACATAGGACTTGAAATTACGCTTCATGTTAGAGAAAAATTTGGGTCCTGCAATAAATCCGACAGACGATACGAAGAGTATCAGTCCGATATTCTCAACGATCTTAAGAGCGGTTTTTGCGCCCTCAGCCATTGCGGCATCGAGATGCGTATAGAAGAACGCACCGTAGACGAGCGCAACTATAAACACGCCGGCAGATCCGAGCGAGATACCCTTTATCGTTATTCTGCCGAGGGCATAGCCCAGGGCAAGAATAGCGAACAGCGTGAGCATCAGGTACGATACACCGGTGATAGTCAATACACCACCGAATAGAGACATATATCTGCTCCTTAGTTAAAAGTTAAATTTTCTTCTGTAATCCGGGAGAAGTAAGGGCGAGGTCTTATCCTCGGGAAGCGATGCCGAAGCTATCTCGGATGCAAAGCGCTCGATATGGTCGAGTGTGAGCCGTCCGACCTTTACCTCGGTAGCCCGCTGTGCTGCACTCTTACCTGCATTACGTCCGAAAACGATAACGTCAAGCAGAGAGTTACCCATCAGGCGGTTTCTACCGTGAATTCCTCCGACAGCCTCGCCTGCGACAAACAGATTATGTACGCCGCTCTCACCGTTTGCGGAGATATCAATACCGCCGTTCTGATAGTGGAGCGTAGGATAAACGAGAATCGGCTGACGGCGGATATCAATGCCGTACTTGCCGAACATACGCATCATTGCGGGGATTCTACGCTCGATGGTTCCCTCACCGCCGATGATCTCGATCATCGGGGTGTCGAGCCATACAGCCTCGCCCGCGCCGGTCTTTACGCCCTTCCCTCTTGACGAGCACTCACGGATAATGGAGGCTGCGGAGACGTCACGGGTCTCAAGCGGATGCATGAATACCTCACCGTCTGCGTTTACGAGCTTAGCTCCGAGCGAACGAACCTTCTCGGTAACGAGCGCGCCGAATATCTGCTCGGGGAACGCAGCACCGGTAGGATGGTACTGAAGCGTGTCAGGATAGAGCAGCTTTGCGCCGACTCTATATGCAAGCACAAGACCGTCTGCGGTTGCGCCGTAGTGGTTAGAGGTCGGGAAGCCCTGATAGTGGAGTCTGCCCGCACCGCCCGTTGCGATGATAACGGTCTTTGCGCGTGCGACAAGCAGCTCCTCGGTCTCCATATTCATGAGTACTGCGCCCGCTGCGTTGCCGTTTTCATCGAGAATAAGCTCGACTGCTGCGGTAAAGTCGATAACCGGGATACCGCGGCAAAGCACCTCGTCGCGGAGGGTACGCATTATTTCGGCGCCGGAATAGTCCTTAGCAGCGTGCATACGCTTTCTCGAGGTTCCGCCTCCGTGAGTCGTTATCATGGTGCCGTCGGGCATCTTATCAAACTCAACGCCGAGGTCGGAGAGCCACTGAATAGCCTCGGGAGCCTCGCAAACGAGCTTTTCGAGCAGCTCGGGCTTGGCAGCGAAATGTCCGCCGCCGAAAGCGTCGATGTAGTGCTGCGCGGGAGAATCGTTCGGCTTATCGGCGGCCTGAATGCCGCCCTCTGCCATCATTGTGTTTGCGTCACCCATGCGGAGCTTGGTAACGACGGTAACGCGCGCACCAGCCTTATCAGCCTCGATAGCTGCGGAAGCACCTGCGCCGCCGCCGCCGATGATAAGAACGTCGGTATCGTAATCGGGATTTTCAAGATCAAGCTTTACGCCGCGAATACGGCTCTCTGCCTGAAGCAGAGCTGCAAGCTCGTGAGGTACGCGCTCGCCCTTGTTCGGTCCGATAACAAGCTCGGAAAACTGATCTACGCGATAGTCGGGATGATATGTGCGAAGCAGCTCATCCTTTTCATCGGCGGTCATTCTGCGGGGCTGGAGCTCGGTGTTTGCGGCTCTGTTAGCCTCGACCTTTTTCAGTGAAAGCATCATCTGTTCGTTATACATTCTGCCGCCTCCTTACTTTTCGATCTCGCGATTGTTATACAGCTCTTTCATCTCCTCGATAGGCTTCTGCATAAGAGCCTCGATGAGATCGGTGAACTTTCCGTCCTTTATCTCGCGTACGCGCTCCTCGAGATGACCGCAGCCGGGCGCGAGATATTTGCCGTTGAGACGGCGGGCAAGCATTGCAACCTGCGGATGCGAGATGCCTGCGGGGCAGCGCGATGAGCAAACGCCGCACATAACGCAGTCAAAGGAGAGTTCTGCAACCTTGTCGAACTCGCCTCTCTGAGCGTATGCGATATACTGCATAACGTTAAGATCCTGCGTGCAAGCCTTGGTGCAGGCATTACAGCCGACACAGGCATAGATTTCGGGGTAAAGCTGCATCATGATCTGCTCATCGGGACGGATCTTGTTTATATCATAGGTCTGCTTGACAAGCGGGAAGAAAGGCAGCGTAGCGATATACATGCCGTCCTGAACCTGAGTCTGACATGCAAGGCATGCGCAGAGCTCCTGCTTGCCCTTGATCCTGTAAATGGTGGCACAAGCGCCGCAGAAGCCGCCGCGGCAGCCGCAGCCCCGCTTAAGCTGATAGCCTGCGTACTCCATTGCCGTCATTATAGTGAGATTATCCGGCACGGAATACTTCTTGCCGAACAAATAAATATCAACCGTTTTGTTTTCCATAATATCTGCCGCTCCTTATTAATATTCGTCGGGGAGCTCGCCGAGCTCGTCGAAACGGAATACGGGTCCGTCCTTGCAGACGTACTTGTTACCGATATTGCATCTGCCGCACTTTCCGATGCCGCACTTCATACGCAGCTCCATCGTAGTGTAGACCTGAGTATCGGTAAAGCCGAGCTCCTTGAGCCCCGCAAGAGAAAACTTTATCATGATAGGCGGACCGCACATAAGTACGGTCATACCGAGATCGGGAGAGAGCTCCTTAACGTAGTTGGGAACGAATCCGACGTGACCGTCCCAGCCCTCCTGCTCACGGTCGATGGTCAGATTGACCTCAACATTCTCCGCCTTCATCCACTCGTCGATTATCTCCTGATAGTCAACAAGGTCGTCCTTGGAGCGCGAGCCGTAAATAATCTGGAGCTTTCCGTAATTTTCTCTGTTATCGAGGCAGTAGTTGATTACCGAACGCAGCGGAGCAAGTCCGATACCGCCGGCGATAAAGAGCAGATCCTTACCGCGCAGTTCGGTCTCGACGGGAAAACCGTTGCCGTACGGTCCGCGGATTGTTATCTGCTGACCGGGCTCGAGCATATGTATCCAGCTCGTCAGACAGCCGCACTTCTTTATGGAGAATTCCATATATTCGCGGTTTGTCGGCGAGGAGGTTATAGAAAACAGCGCCTCTCCCACGCCGGGGATAGAGAGCATAGCGCACTGACCGGGCATATGCTCAAAGGGCTTTTTACCGTCGGGCGTAAGAACACGAAATGTCTTGACGTCCGGTGTATCGGTACGGACATCGGTAATAACAGCTACCGACGGGATAAGCACTTCGTTATTCATTGTCTGCAGCCTCCTTTCCGAGCTCCTTCATTACCTTTACGATATTCATGTGTATCGGGCAGCGTGCAAGACATCTTCCGCAGCCGACACAGCCGTAAACGCCGTCGTTGTTCATCGGAAAATAGATGAGCTTATGCATGAAGCGCTGACGAAAACGCTCGAGCTGCGTAAGACGCGGCTGACCGCCAGCCATCTTTGTAAAGTCCGAATACATGCAGGAATCCCAGCATCTGAAACGCTTTACGCCGTCGCTCGTCTTGAATTCCTTGATGTCGTAGCACTGGCAGGTCGGGCAGACGAACGTACAGGTTCCGCAGCCGAGGCATGCCTCGGAGAGCGATGCCCAGCGGCTATCACGGAAGGTCGTGAGCATATCTCTGCCGTCAAACTTTTCGGTGGTGAGGGAGGAAAGGGGCAGCTTTTCGGCGCGAGCCTTAGTCTGCTCTCTCTGCTCCGCTATCTCACCCTCAGCGGACGCACCGTCCGTAAGGAGAGAATCGAGACGTGCAAGCAGTGCACTTCCCTTTTCGGTCTCTGCGCGGAATGCATATCCGTCCTCGAGCTCCCACGCGGTGATGTCTCCGCCCTTAGGCTCGGTCATGTCGATGCCGAACGTATGGCAGAAGCAGGTCGCAGCGGGGCGCGAGCATGCGAGCGTAACGATTGTTGCGTGCTCGCGGCGATTCTTATAGAAGGTATCTTCGGGCGGGGTCTCGATAAATACACGGTCGAGCACAGAGAAGCTTGCGGCATCGCATGCGCGAACGCCGAATATAACGAAGTCCTCGCACTCGCGGCGCGGGTCTATGACCTCGATATTGTTTCCGCTGAGCTTAAAATCGACGAGATTTTCGGTCTGCGGAAAGAAGAAATCCTTTGCGGAGCGGACGGTGTTGAGCTTAGACGAAAGCTCGGTACCCTCCTCGTATCTGCGATACTCGGCATTGCCGTCATCACGGTCAACGGGGAGATAGAGCGCCTCCGATTCGGCAATTGCGGCAAGAAGCTCGCCGAGCCGATCTTTCTTTATCAGCTTCATTACTCTCTGCCTCCCTTATCAAAATCGCAGGGTTCTCCGTCGCCCTTATTGAAGTTTACGAGCGGAGATCTGCCGTTGTCGGTCTCTCCTGCCTGATAATCGCCGTAGAGGCGGTTGATATCGGAGATGAACTTACGGTTAAGAAGATGGAGCGGTATATTCTGCGGGCAAACGCGAGAGCACTCGCCGCAGTCGGTGCATCTGCCTGCAACATGGAATGCGCGGATGACGTGGAACAGCTTTTCTTCAAAGCTGTTTGCGGCAGCCTTATTTTCAACGCCCGACTCGGGGTTATCGAAAACGCACTTTTCGCAGGTACATGCGGGGCATACGTTACGGCATGCGTTGCAGCGGATGCAGCGCGAGAGCTCACCCCGCCAGAACGCATAGCGCTCATCGGGGGTCATTGCCTCAAGGCGCTCGACCTCGTCAAAGCGATGAGAATCAAGTACCTCGCCGTCATCGCCGAGCAGCTCGTCATATACTACATGACGGCGGCTCTTGCAGTTTTCGCAGCGCTCGAGCAGAAGCTCGGTGCGCGGTGTTGTGAGAACATCATCATACGTTTTAAGATGTACGGTCTCGCCGCCCTCCTCTGCGCCGAGCAGCTCGGGAACGAGATGCTTCATCTTGCCCTCGTCGAGCATTCCGTCGCAGGGGATGCCGACAACGTAAACATTGTCGCGGATTATTCTGTGCTCGCACAGCAGCTGATTGAAGCTGTACGTGTCGCAGGGCTTAAGAAAAACAGCGGTCTTTCCCTCACCGTGACTGAGCTTTACGGTATATTTCGACATATTTGCACCGCAGAAGCCGTTATAAACAAGCTCGGAAAGCTGATCCTCGGAGGTGAATACTGCGGGAGTAACATCGTAGCCGAGCTCGCCGCGCTTCCATGCGAGTACGCGCGTGACAGTACCGTCGCGCAGGAGGGAGGCAGCCTTTTCTCTGATTACTTCTTGCATCTCAGATCCTCCAATCTCTTGTTCTCACCGAGTGCGGTGACGGTCTTGACAAAGTCGTTCATAGTATCGGCGAACTTTGCACCCTCGGCAGCCGATACCCACTCGACTCTCGTTCTCTCGCGCTCAATACCGAGGTAATCAAGCATAGAGAACAGCAGGGTCATTCTGCGGCGGGCATAATAGTTACCCGTCGTATAGTGGCAGTCGCCCGGATGGCAGCCGCAGAGGATAACGCCGTCTGCGCCGCGTCCGAACGCGCGAAGAATGAACATCGGGTTTACTCTGCACGAGCAGGGCACGCGGATAATCTTAACGTCGGCGGGATAGGAAAGACGGTTAGTACCCGCAAGATCTGCACCGGCATAAGAACACCAGTTGCAGCAGAAAGCGACGATATTCGGCTTAAAGGTTCCGTTTTCGGTCATCGGCATATCGCATCCACCTCCGCCATAATCTGTTTATTTGAGAAGCCACTGAGATCCATTGCGCCGGACGGGCATGCAACCGTGCATGCGCCGCAGCCCTGACATACCGCAGGATTGACCTGCGCTACGCGGCGGATGGCGGTAGTTCTGTTAGGCATACGGAATTCCTTATCAACATAGGTGATAGCGCCGTACGGGCAGACCTTTTCGCAGGAAGAACAGCCGTTACACATCATTTCGTCGGAGTGTGCGACACACGGATTGCAGGTCAGCTTATCCTTGCACAGCAGTGCTATTACCTTCGATGCGGCTGCGCTTGCCTGAGCGACCGTCTCGGGGATATCCTTCGGTCCCTGACACATACCGGAGAGGAATATGCCTGCCGTCGGGCTCTCTACGGGACGAAGCTTGGGGTGCGCCTCGGTAAAGAAGTCGTTTGTATCCATGCTTGCGGTAAGCATGGTAGCGAGCGGACGCGCGCTCTTATCCGGCTCTACGGCAGATGCAAGAACGACCATATCGGCGCTGATGTGCAGCTGCTTATTGAGGATTAGGTCGGATGCCTGAACGTCGAGCGTTCCGTCGGCTCTCGGAGAGACCTTTCCTACCATGCCCTTGATGTAATGAACGTCGTACTGCTCTACCGCGCGGCGATAGAACTCGTCGAAGTTCTTACCCGGGGTACGTACGTCGATATAGAATACGTATACCTCGGTATCCGGATATTTTTCGCGAATAAGCATCGCGTGCTTAGCCGTGTACATACAGCATACCTTGGAGCAGTAGGGCTTTCCGCGCTCGTCCGAGCAGCGGGAGCCGACGCACTGTACGAATACGATTGTATGCGGATGTGTCTTGTCGGAGGGGCGCAGCAGCGTACCGCCGTTAGGACCTGCGGCGTTCATAAGACGCTCGAGCTCGAGCGAGGTAACAACGTCCTTGCTCTGATTATAAGCGTACTCGTCGTACTTTGTGGGCTTTATCTGCTCAAAGCCGGTAGCTACGACGATAGCGCCGTACTGACGCTCGATTATCTCGTCCTGCTGCTTATAGTCGATGGCGCCTGCGGTGCAGACCTTAGAGCATACGCCGCACTTGCCCGTCTTGAGCATCATGCAGTAGTCTGCGTCGATGGTCGCCTTCTTCGGCACCGCCTGAGCGAACGGAATGTAGATAGCACGGCGGGTATCAAAGCCCATATTGAACTCGTTGGGAACCTTTTTCTGCGGGCACTTTTCGGTACAAGCGCCGCAGCCCGTGCACTTAGCCTCGTCTACATAGCGCGCCTTGCGGCGGATCTTTGCGGTGAAGTTTCCGACGAAGCCGGAAACCGAATCTACCTCGCTGTATGCGTAGATATTTATCTTGTCACTCTGCGCACAGTCGACCATCTTAGGCGTGAGTATGCACGCCGCGCAGTCAAGGGTAGGAAATGTCTTGTCTATCTGAGCCATCTTACCGCCGATGGTAGGCTTTTTCTCGACGATGTCGACCTCAAAGCCCGCATCCGCGATATCGAGCGCGGTCTGAATACCAGCAATACCGCCGCCGATAACGAGCGCGCGCTTGGTAACGGGGCTCTCGCCTGCGACAAGAGGCGCATTCAGATGTACCTTTGCGATTGCTGTTCTGCCGAGAATTATAGCCTTCTCGGTAGCGCTGCCCATGTCCTTATGTATCCAGGAGCACTGCTCGCGAATGTTAGCTATCTCGACGAGATAGGGGTTAAGCCCCGCACTCTCAGCCGCACGGCGGAAGGTCGCCTCGTGCATACGCGGAGAGCAGGAGCAGATAACTACGCCGCCGAGACCGTACTCACGGATAGCATTCTTGATGATATCCTGACCGGACTCGGAGCACATATATTGATAATCGGTCGAGAAAACAACTCCCGGCTCATTTTTAAGCACTTCGGCGACCTGATGTACATCGACGGTGGACGCGATATTGGTGCCGCAGTGACAAACGAATACTCCGATTTTCTGCATATTTAAACCAATTCCTTTTTCGTAATTGACGAAGCCGCACGGCCTCGGAAAACCAAATTACTTTACATATTTGCGCATAGCGCTGACAAGTGCCTGCCCGGGTATATCCTCGTCGAGGAGCTCGGGGAGACGATCGGGGGGCAGGTGATTTCCGCCCTTGCGGCGAACCGCAGCGAGACGGACAGCCTCGACGACATTTGCGGGCTTTACGCCGCGCGGACAACGGTCAACGCACGCAAAGCAGGTAAGGCAGTGATAGAGCGACTCGGACTCGAGCAGGGGCTCAATATCACCGCTCTCGACCATCTTTACGAACTGATGGGGGTGATACTCCATCTCGTCGTAAGACGGGCAGGATGCGGAGCACTTTCCGCACATCATGCACTTGTGTACATCAACGCCGCTCGTCATGGCGATCTGCTCGGCGAGATATTTCTTATCGGTCATCATTCTGCGTCACCATCCTTGATGCCGAGCGCTTCTGCAAGCAGCTCGGTGAAATAGATAACGGGGAGACTCGATGCAGAGTTCTTTCTGAGGTTGTACATGCACAGCGGGCATGCGGTAATGACCGAATCCGCACCGTACTCCTCAAAGCTCGACATCACCCTGCTGCTTCTCTTCTCTGCCTGAGCGCGATCCTCGAGCGTTACATATCCGCCGCAGCACTCGTTGCGCTGTGCGGTGATAACGGGCTCCGCACCGATGGCACGGACAAAATCCTCAAGGATAGTGGGGTTCTCCGGATCGTCCATCCGCATTGCTGAGGCGGGACGTAGAAGCAGGCAGCCGTAATAGGTTGCGATCCTTCTGCCGGTAAGCGGATTTGTGACCGCAGCTTTTATCTTATCAAAGCCTATCTTATCGCGGAGCATTTCGAGATAATGAATTACCTCGGTCTCGCCCGCGTATTGCTGCTCGCTGCCCATATAGAGAGCCGATTTCTTTGCGATAGGCTCGCCGCGCTTGACGGCTTCATTTGTTTGCTTAAGGACGTTATGACAGCCCGAGCAGACCGACACGAGAACTCCGCCGTTGTCGCGTGAATATTCAAGCGCGCGGATCGAGGAGAGCTTTGTGACCGGGTCGTTCAGAGCCGTTGTAAAAACACCGCCGCAGCACTGCCATTCGGGGATCTCGCAGAGCTCAACACCGAGCTTGTCCGCGCACAGACGCGCATAACGGTCGAGATCCTTTGCCTTGTTCTTCAGTGTACAGCCGGGAAAATAATTAAATTTCATATTTTTGACCATAGCATTCGCTTTGCGAAGGCATCCTTTCTCTGTGGAGTTTAGGCTTGCTTGCCTGCAAAATCGCTGCACCGTGCAGCGAAAAGCCGGGAAATGCGGTTGCGGCGAGACAGCTCCCCGCCGCCTCGGAGCTATGCTCCGAACCGCTCTTCGCCTTATACCATCAGCTCGGGATGGAATACCTCATCGAATTTTTCCTCGGTAAGGAAGCCAAGCTCGACGCATGCCTGCTTCAGCGAGATGCCCTCCTTGTACGCCTTCTTTGCGGTCTTTGCGGCGTTCTCGTAGCCGATGTACGGGTTGAGAGCTGTAACGAGCATCAGTGAGTTGTGGAGGTTGTGGTACATCTTATCCTTGTCAGCAACGATGCCGGAGGCACAGTTCTTATCAAAGGATACGATGGCCTCTGCGAGGAGTCTTACCGACTGGAGGAAGTTATACGCACATACGGGCATGAACACATTCAGCTCGAAATTACCCTGCGATGCAGCCATGGAAACGGCGGTATCGTTGCCCATTACCTGAACGGCGACCATGGTCACCGCCTCGCACTGCGTAGGGTTGACCTTGCCGGGCATGATGGACGAGCCGGGCTCGTTCTCGGGAATTCTTATCTCGCCGAGACCGTCGCGGGGTCCGGACGCAAGCCAGCGGACGTCGTTTGCTATCTTCATCATGTCGCACGCGAGCGCCTTAACCGCACCGTGAGCGAATACTATCTCATCCTTAGAGGTGAGTGCGTGGAACTTGTTAGGCGATGTAACGAAGGTCTTACCCGTTATAGCGGCGACCTTAGCGGCGACGAGCTCGTCAAAGCCCCTAGGCGCGTTTAGCCCCGTTCCGACTGCCGTGCCGCCGAGCGCGAGACCGTAGAGCGGCCCGAGCGCAAGTGTGAGCAGCTCGCGGTCACGCTCAAGAGAGCTGCGCCAGCCGCTTATCTCCTGCGAGAACTTGATGGGTGTTGCATCCTGGAGATGCGTTCTTCCGCTCTTAACAATGCCCTCGTTCTCCGCCTCAAGGCGCTTGAATGTAGCAATAAGCGTATCGACTGCGGGAATGAGCTTATCCTCGATAGCGAGGACAGCAGAAATATGCATTGCCGTCGGGAAGGTATCGTTCGACGACTGGCTCATGTTTACATCATCGTTCGGGTGAAGCAGCTTCTTGCCGGCGATCTCGTTGCCGCGGTTGGCAATGACCTCGTTCGCATTCATGTTAGACTGCGTACCCGAGCCGGTCTGCCATACTACAAGCGGAAAATGTTCGATAAGCTGACCGGAGATGACCTCGTCGGCTGCTTTTGTCAGCGCGTCGAGCTTCTCCGCCGTCATTTTCTCGGGGCGAAGCTCAGCGTTTGCAAGTGCTGCCGCCTTCTTGAGGATACCGAAGGCATGAACGATCTCGCACGGCATAGTTTCGATACCCACACCGATACGGAAGTTCTCGGAGCTGCGTTGTGTCTGCGCCGCCCAGTATTTGTCGGCGGGGACCTTCACCTCGCCCATCGAATCGTGTTCTGTTCTGAATTCCATCATATAACCGAACCTTTCGCTCAGATATTGATCTGCTTAATGATATCCTTGAGGCAGTCGGCGCTGTGACGGAGCAGACCTACCTCATTGTCGTTCAGCGGATAAAGGATACGTCCGACATAGCCCTCGTGTCCGACAACGCTCAGGGTCGAGAGGCATACATCGTCGATGCCGTACTCGCCGTGCATCATCGAGGAAACAGTCATAGTAGAGTTGATGCTCTGGAGCAAGCGGTCGCAGATGTGAGTTACCGATACTGCAATAGCATAGTAGGTCGCGCCCTTGCGGGAGATGACCATTCCTCCGGATTTTCTCATATAGTCCTCGATAGCTTCATGGTCGAGCTTCGGCATCGGAAGTGTATCCTGACCGGAGATCGCGTCTGCATAGCCGTCGATCGGAATATTAGAGATATTGGCGATGGACCACGGCACGAATGAGGAGTCGCCGTGTTCACCGAACACGTATGCGTGAACATTCTTCTGGTTGATGTTGTAGTACTCGGATATGCGCGAACGCAGACGAGCTGTGTCGAGTATAGTACCAGAACCGATTATACGGTTTTCGGGAATGTCCGAGCACTTCATAAATACATATGTAAGAATATCGACAGGATTACTGACGATAACGTAAACAGCCTTGTCGGCGTACTTGGTTATCTCGGGGATAATGCTCTTTGTAATATTTACATTTGTCTGTGTGAGGTCGAGACGCGACTGACCGGGCTTACGAGCCACGCCGCTTGTCAGAACTACGATGTCGGAGCCTGCCGCATCACGGTAAGAGCCTGCATAGACAGAGACAGAGGACCCGCAGAAGGGGATTCCCTGACGTATGTCGAGCGCCTCACCGAGCGCCTTTTCCTCGTTGATATCAACCATTACGATTTCGGAGGCTATACCCGTAACCGCAAGGGTATAAGCGATTGTCGAACCGACACTTCCGGTTCCGATAACTGTGATTTTGTTCATAGATAGACCGCACCTTTCTTTTTCGCACGGCGAAAATCGCCGCATGTTTCGGATTAGAGCATTATTATACTCCGAGTATTATACCATATTAATTGAGGATTATCAATAGAATTTTGTAAAACCGCGAATTAAAATAATTGAAATACGCCGTTGCTGTTTCTTTAATACTGTTCTGCACAAATACTGTCGAACCGGCGCATGACGCACGCATAAAGAGAAAACGGCACATCCTCGGAGTGGGATGTGCCGTGAGGGATATCATCATGCGGCATCCCGCTCCGAAATATATTTCTCCATATCGTCTCGTGCCATAAAGCCGCTGTGCGGGACCGGACGATAGCGCCGAGACTGCCGATTCTGTCAGTCTCTTCTGCCGTCGAGATACTCGCAGATAGCGGCAGCAGCCGTCTTGCCGGCTCCCATAGCCGAAATGACTGTGGCTGCACCGGTTACTGCGTCGCCGCCTGCAAATACGCCCTTTCGGCTCGTGGCACCGTGCTCGTCGGTTATGATGCCGCCGCGGCTGTTTACGTCAAGTCCGTCGGTCGTGCTCTTTATGAGCGGATTCGGAGTTGTACCGATGGACATAACAACCGTGTCGACCTCAAGCGTAAACTCGGAATCCGGAATAGGCTCGGGTCTGCACCTGCCGCGTTCGTCCGGCTCACCGAGCTGCATGCGGATGCAGCGCATTCCGGTGACAAAGCCGTTGCGCTCGTCGCGCGGGTTATCTGGGTTATTGTAGCCGAGTATCTCTACCGGGTTGGTCAGGAGCTTGAGTTCAATGCCCTCCTCCTGAGCATGCTCGACCTCCTCCCGCCGCGCGGGAAGCTCATCCATCGAGCGGCGGTAAACGATATATACCTTATCCGCTCCGAGGCGCAGCGCAGTGCGCGCAGCATCCATAGCGACATTTCCTCCGCCGACGATAGCGACCCTGCCGCCCTTCATTATCGGGGTATCACTGTCCTCGCGATATGCCTTCATGAGGTTGCTGCGGGTCAGAAATTCGTTTGCGGAATACACCCCCTTGAGCGATTCACCGGGGATATTCATAAACATCGGCAGACCTGCGCCGGAGGCAATATAAACAGCCTCGTAGCCATCCTCGAGCAGCTCGTCGACAGTAAGTGTCTTGCCGATGACTACATTTGTCCGGAACTCGACTCCGAGCGCCGCGAGCTTCTCGACCTCGCCCGCAACGATGCTCTTCGGCAGGCGGAATTCGGGAATTCCGTAAACAAGCACACCGCCGACGGTATGAAGAGCCTCAAAAACGGTGACATCATGCCCCTCCTTTACAAGGTCGCCGGCACAAGAAAGTCCCGATGGGCCCGATCCGACTATCGCAACGCGATGTCCGCTCGATGCGGGACGCTCTGCGTTCGCGTACTCTGCGGTCGCGTGACGGTCGGCGACAAAACGCTCTATTCTGCCTATCGCCACCGGCTCGAACTTAGCGCCGAGAGTACAGCGGCTCTCGCACTGTGTCTCCTGCGGGCAGACTCTGCCGCAGACCGCGGGCAGCGACGAGGACTCGGAAATGACCGAATATGCGTCATCAAATCTCCCCTCCTTAACACAGTGGATGAAGTCGGGAATATGTACGTTTACGGGGCAGGCGGATACGCAGGGCTGATTCTTACACGAGAGGCAGCGCTGTGCCTCGGAGACCGCAAGCGTCTCATCATAGCCGAGCGCGACCTCGCCGAAGTTGTGACCTCTTATCTCGGGTGCCTGAACCGGCATTTCAAATCTCTTTGGAACTATCGGCATCTTACTCAGCCTCCTTTGCGAACAGATTGCATGTTGCTTCGTATGCGTGGCGCTCAAAAGGCATATACATTCTGCCGCGCGACATTGCCTCGTCAAAGTCTACCTCATAGCCGTCAAAATCGGGGCCGTCGACACATGCGAACTTTGTAACGCGCTCGCCGTCGCGGCGGAGCGTCAGGCGGCATCCGCCGCACATTCCCGTTCCGTCAATCATTATCGGGTTCATCGACACGGTGACCGGAATGCCGAAAGGTTTTGCGGTCAGCGTTACGAATTTCATCATGATAAGCGGACCGATGGCAATTATCATATCAAATTTTTTGCCCGACTCAAGCATCTCTTTCAGCGGCACCGTGACATTGCCAGCTCTGCCGTAGCTGCCGTCGTCGGTCATCATAACAAGCTCGTTTGAGCATGCGCGGAATTCATCCTCAAGAATGACGATATCGCGCGAGCGGAAGCCGACGATGCTTGTAACATGTGCGCCTGCCTCATGCAGTGCCTCGGCAATAGGAAGTGCAATAGCGCATCCTACTCCTCCGCCGACGATGCATGCACGACGTATGCCGTCGAGCTCGGTAGGCTTGCCGAGCGGTCCGACAAAATCGGTAATGCTCTCGCCCTCGGATTTGAAGCTGAGCTTTTTGGTAGTGCTGCCGACTATCTGAAATATTATCTTTACCGTTCCGCGCTCGCGGTCGGTACCGGCGACCGTAAGAGGAATCCGCTCTCCGTCCTCATCGACACGGAGAATTATAAACTGTCCCGGCAGTGCTTTTTTCGCTACCAGCGGAGCATCTATCTCCATCATAACGACCGATGGATTCAGCTCTCTTTTTGAGGCGATTTTGTACATTATCGTTATTTCCTTTCGGATCCTGCGGCAATATCGCGCCGTCATCGTATTGTGCGGGTAAGTAGGTGCCCGCATACACCTTTATGCGCAGTGCCGAGCTTCCGGTGTTCGTGCGGCAAAAGCAGCCGCACGAGACTCATCCTCACAGCCACTGCACATATTATACTATAATATATATAATAAATCAAACTGAAAAAGTTGTCAAGTACGGTTTTGAATGACAAATGTCGCTCTCATGCAAAAATAGAGGCATTTTGCACAAAAACGAATAAAAACCCACCCGCATCTGAAGTGCGGATGGGTTTTAACATCACAATAATTGCTAAGACCGCCTCTTATATTTAAGAGCGGAGCGGATCATTCCGCACGCCTCACATAAGCGAGCCAAAGCATCATCGATCGTTCGATATATAACGCAGCTTACTTATAAAGCGGACCGTAGTTTCCGCAAGCGCGGAAGTCCTGACCTTCCTTATCCATGCCGAATGCGTTCCAAGCGGCGGGACGGAAGATGCCCTTTTCGGGAACGTTGTGCATGCATACGGGAATGCGGAGCATCGAGCAGAGAGTGATGAGGTCTGCGCCGATGTGACCGTAGGAAATGGCACCGTGGTTAGCACCCCAGTTGTTCATAACGTCGTATGCGCTCTTGAACGGGCTGCCCTCCTTGCCGTCGCAGCGAGGAGTAAACCATGTGCAGGGCCATGTGGGGTTAGTACGCTCCATGAGCGTATCGGTGACCTCGTCGGGAAGGTTGACGGTCCAGCCCTCTGCAATCTGAAGGACCGGTCCGAGTCCCTTGACGAGATTCAGACGAATCATGGTAGCAGGCATCTCGGCGCGGGTAACGAAATGGCTCGAGAATCCGCCGCCGCGGAAGTTATCGAAGCCCGCCTCGCACCAAACGGTAGCGTCGGTCATCTTCTTGATATCCTCGTCGGTAACATCCCACCACTGCTTCATAACGTTGTTGCCGTTCTCATCAATGCACTCACCGCATGCATCAAGGCATGCTGCGCCGGAGTTGAGGAGGTGGATGATACCGCCGTTCTCCTTAGCGTGACCCTCGAAATCATAGCCGGTAACGCGCTTTGTAGCCTCGGGAGACCAGAAGGTACGAACGTCAGCAAAGATCTGCGCACGGTTGGTGAGCAGGCGCATGAACAGCATGCTGATGCCGTTGAGAACGTCATTCTCGGTCGCGAAGGTCATAGGCTCCTTCTTGCCGGTAAAGTCAAAGGACGAATTGAGAACAGCCTCGGGGTAGTCGCAGTTCGGCCAATGGTCGGTCCACTGTCTCTGACCCTGGAAGCCTGCAGCGATGGCGTTGTGTCCGACCATCTCCTCCTCGCAGCCCTCGGGCAGATTGGGATTGCCGTTCATCAGGTCCTTGATGATGCAGTACATCATTATGGTGAACTCCCACTGCTTATCCTTCTGCTCGCGGTTGAAGCGGACAAAGTCGGGGTTATCGTCTCTGCCCTCCTTGCAGTGCTCCTTGGTCCATGCGAGTGCGCGCTCAAACTCTTCCTTGTTGTAGATGCCCTCTTCCATACGGCGAAGGATCTCGACCTCATCGACACTCTCGACACGCATACCGAGGTAGCTCTCCATGAAGTCCTGGTCCATGATAGAGCCGCCGATGCCCATCGTTACCGAGCCGATCTGGAGGTAGGACTTACCGCGCATCGTAGCAACGGCGATAGCTGCACGGCCGAAGCGGAGCAGCTTTTCCTTAACATCCTCGGGGATGTCGGTTACCTGATCGCGGTCCTGAACCTCGTGACCGTAGATACCGAACGCGGGCAGACCCTTCTGAGCATGCGTTGCGAGTACGGACGCAAGGTATACTGCGCCGGGACGCTCTGTGCCGTTAAAGCCCCATACTCCCTTGATGGTCATAGGATCCATGTCCATAGTCTCGGAGCCGTAGCACCAGCAGGGTGTTACAGACAGAGTTACCGCCACACCCTCGCGGCGGAACTTCTCTGCGCAGGCTGCGGACTCGGGCACTCTGCCGATAGAGGAATCTGCAATAACGACTCTTACGGGCTCGCCGTTGGAATAACGGAGATTCTCCTCGAAGAGCTTCTTTGCAGCCTCTGCCATAGCCATAGTCTGACCCTCAAGGCTCTCGCGGAGCTTCATCGGTCCTCTGCGGCCGTCGATGATCGGGCGGATGCCTATTGCAGGGTACTCGCCGACATAAAGGTTCTTTGCCATGATTTATTACTTCCTTTCATATTGGAGTCTTTTTTCGGGGGATATCTCTATCCGTGACCATTATATCATTGACAGCGATGCCGTTCTTGTGTTATAATAGCAAAAAATATAATTATTTTCACATTTTCGGCTATAATAACATATCGCGAATGTAAAGAATAAATACGATAGTTTTACCGCAGCAATGCGGTTTTTACCGTCGAACCGTCAAAGACCGCATGCATTTTTGCACCGGGTCTCAGCGTATTGCACACTGCGCGGTATATCCGCGCAATCGGACAATTTTCCCGCAGCCGGTGTTGCAGGCGTCGAAAAAACGAAAGGCAGAGGCATGAAATATCTCGATTATTTTGAAAGAATACAGCACGGCACGGTCAGCTATCCGATAGCCTACTATCACGTAACACACGATCATCCGCGATATGAAATGATACATCACTGGCACATAGAGCACGAGCTTATCGTTGTCGAGAGCGGCTTTTTGAACGTAAATCTCGACGGCACGGATTATCGGCTCGGTGCCGGAGATGCATGCTTCATCAGCGACGGTGTTGTCCACAGCGCAAAGCCGGAGCACGCCGTATACGACTCGATCGTGTTCGATATGCGTGCGCTGCTGACGCGTAATCAAGCGGGCAACAAGGCAATAAGCGATATCATCTCACATCACAGAGTCGTTACGCCGATACTGCCGAGCGGGGATGAAAAGATACTGTCGCTTGCAGCGAGCATACGAGAGGCATCGGAAAACGGTGCAAACGGCTTTGAGCTTGTCGTTCAGGGAGCTATCCTGCAGCTTATCGGTGTCATAACAATGCGTCATCTCTACGGCGGCGAACGGATAGCGGACAAGCGCAGTACCGGTCAGCTCGAGCCATTCAAGCGAGTTATCGGATATATCGAGGAAAACTATGCCTCGAGAATAATGCTCGCTGACCTTGCCAAGACGGCGGGAATGACTCCGAAATATTTCTGTTCGTTCTTTTACAGCATGACGCGCAAGACTCCGATAGAATATGTCAACAGTTATCGTATAGAGCGCGCCTGCGAGCAGCTCATCACGAGCGATACGAGCATTACCGACATCGGACTTAACTGCGGCTTTAACGAGATAAGCTATTTTATCAAAACATTCCGCCGTCATGTAGGCACAACTCCGCATCAGTACCGCAAGAAAATGCGTTCTGCCGACTGACATGCGCATGTAGGCGCTCTGCACATATCCGCTTATACTTGCTTTGCTCGGTGGTCGCCGGAATATTTCCGCACCGTCATATTTATTTAACACCGCCGACAGCCACGTATAAAACAAATATTAATAAAATGAAAAAAACGGTCGATTATTATAGACTTTCCCTGCGGCAGGTGGTATAATAAACGGCAATGACCGACAGACAACAATATTAATAGGAGACAAACCGATGCTTGAACTGCAAAACATCTCCTTCTCTGCACCGTCGGACGGCGGCGAAAAGGAGATCCTTAAAAATATAAATCTGAAAACAGACGATCGCTTTGTTGCAATAACCGGACCGAACGGCGGCGGTAAATCTACCCTTGCGAAGATAATTGCCGGGATCGAAAAGCCGGATACCGGCAGGATCCTCCTCGACGGTGAGGATGTGACCGAGCTCGGAATAACCGAGCGCGCAAAGGCGGGCATCAGCTTTGCCTTTCAGCAGCCGGTCCGCTTCAAGGGGCTTACAGTGCGCGACCTCATAACCATCGCCGCAGGCAAAAAGATAGGTATCAGCGAGGCGTGCAAATACCTCTCGGAGGTCGGACTGTGCGCGCGCGACTATATCGGACGCGAGGTAGATTCAAGCCTCTCGGGAGGCGAGCTGAAACGCATTGAGATCGCCACCATACTCGCGAGAGGGACAAGGCTGTCGATATTCGACGAGCCGGAGGCGGGCATAGACCTCTGGAGCTTCGGAAATCTCATTACGGTATTTGAGAACATGCATAAGCAATTCGGAGGAAGCATAATCATCATCTCGCATCAGGAGCGCATTCTCGGCATCGCCGATAAGATAATTGTGATTGCAGGCGGCGAGGTTAAGGATTTCGGAGAGCGCGAGCGCATTCTTCCCACTCTGCTCGGCTCGCCCTCCGCATGCAAGACACTGACTGACAAGCTCGGCTAAGGAGAGATTTTCAATGGATAATATTCAAAGACAGCTGCTCGAGCAGATTTCCGATCTGCATGAGATACCGAGCGGCGCATACAATATCCGCGCTAACGGAAAGCTCGATTCGCGCAACACGACCGAGCATATAGATATCGTTACAAAGACCGACGTACCCGGAATCGACATTATCATAAAGCCCGGAACAAAAAACGAGAGCGTGCACATCCCCGTCGTTCTTACGCAATCCGGACTTGAGGATATGGTATATAACGATTTTTATGTAGGCGAGGATGCGGACGTGACTATCGTTGCCGGCTGCGGCATTCACAACGGCGGAGATAAAAAATCCGAGCATGACGGTATTCACCGCTTCTTTCTCGAAAAGAACGCGCGCGTAAAATATATTGAAAAACACTACGGTACAGGCGACGGCAGCGGGGAGCGCGTTCTGAATCCTACTACCGAGGTAACGCTCGGCGAAGGCTCGACCATGGAAATGGACACCCTGCAGATAAAGGGCGTGGATTCAACCGTCCGTACGACAAGAGCAAAGCTCGCGGCAGGCTCTACTCTCGTGATACATGAGAAGATAATGACGCACGGCAAACAAACGGCAAAGACCGATTTTACCGTTGACATGGACGGCGAGGACAGTCATGCAAGCGTTGTTTCGCGCTCGGTCGCGCGCGACAGCTCGCATCAGGTATTCCTCTCCAAAATAAACGGAAACAATCGCTGCACGGGTCACACCGAGTGCGACGCAATTATCATGGATCACGGCTCGGTCAGTGCGATTCCCGAGCTTACCGCAAATCACATAGACGCATCACTCATTCATGAGGCGGCTATCGGAAAGATCGCAGGCGAGCAGCTTATAAAGCTCATGACGCTCGGTCTTACAGAGCATGAGGCAGAGGAGCAGATTATCAGCGGATTTCTTAAATGATCCGTTATACTCTACACGCCCCTGCCTTGCATAAACAACAAACGGATATGTCTCGGCTTCATGCCATGACATATCCGTTTGTTTATAATTAATATGCAAGTTACGGTTATTTGCCGCTCGATCTTTCATCGAGCAGCGCTCTTATATCTGCATATATCCTGTCGGCGCTGTCCGGAACTGCAAAGCGGCGTATAGCTTCGCTCATGGAAGCAAGTCTTTCCCTGCTTTCGACAAGCTCGGATACAGCCTCGGTAAATACGTCTCCCTCGAGCTCGCTCTCCTGCAGCAGGAGAGCAGCTCCCGCCTCCTCAAGCTCTCGTGCGTTTTTATACTGATGATTATCGGTTACATTCGGCGACGGTATAAGCACGCAGGGCTTACCCTGAAAGGCAAGCTCGGAGAGCGTTATTGCGCCGGCACGATTGATAACAAGATCGGCAGCAGCCATTTTAAGCGGCATATCGTATATATATTCGCACAGTTCGAGATTCGGATATTCACCGAGGCCGTAGCTGTCAAATAATTCCTTTGCGGCATCGCGCTCGATAGCTCCGCTCGCGTGTATATGCTTAATCTCGGGATGCTTTGAGACATAATCGCGCATAAAGCGCAGTACCTCACAGTTGATCTTCTCAGCGCCGAGACTGCCTCCGCAGGAGAGAATCATGCGGCGATATTTGCCCTCATAGCCGAGTGTACGCAGCGCCTCCTCGCGGCTGATCTCGCCGAACTGAGACCGCAGAGGATTGCCGACGCGCAGGGCCTTTTCCGGATGATGCAGCCGTCCGAGCGTAGACTCGAAATTGACATAGATGCGGTCAACATGCGACTCGAGTATCTTAACTGCGGCGCCGGGGCTTGCATTTGATTCGTGCAGCGCGGTAGGAATGCCCATCTCACTTGCAGCTCTGACCACCGGCCAGCAGACATATCCGCCGGTCCCGAATACAAGATCCGGCTTGAAGAGCTTCAGCAGCTTTCGCGCCTCGTGATGAGACTTGACCATCAGTGCGGCGGTGCGCAGGTTCTCAAGCGAGAAACTCCGTTTCAGTCCGCGTATATCGACATGATACAGTCGATATCCCGCCGCAGGGACTATCTTGTTTTCGATACCGCGCGGCGTGCCGACGAAGGCAATATCCGAATCCGGCTCCATTATTTTAATTTTATCCGCTATGGCGATGGCGGGATTAACATGACCTCCCGTTCCTCCGCCTGTCATTAATACTCGCATAATATGTCCTTTCGATTAGCTTCTTGCGATCCGGTGAGCGAAAAAGCGTTGCGGCTCGAAATGAAATCTCAAATTTAACAAGTGCATCGGTATTCATTTTTTCTGAGCAACGACCCAGCCGCACGGCAGCGCGACAAGTATTTAAAATACGAATTATTTCTCACTCCGCCGGCTACGTTCGTCGTGAATACCTCGATATTCCGAGCACGATACCCATCTCCATTATCTGCATCGCAAGAGCCGTACCTCCGTAGCTGAAAAACGGAAGCGAGATTCCCGTATTTGGCAGGCATGCCGTAACGACGCCGATATTAAGCAGCGCCTGAATTGCGACCTTGCCGATGATTCCTACGACAACGAGCTGTGAAAACGTATCGGGCGCGCGAAGCGCAATGACGCAGCCACGCCAAATAAGCAGCAGAAACAGCGCAATAACGCCGACCGCGCCCACAAAGCCGAGTTCCTCGCAGACAATGGTATAGATAAAGTCGTTCTGCGGCTGCGAGACGAACAGATGCTTCTGACGGCTGTTTCCGAGCCCGGTTCCGAGAAAACCGCCCGAGCCGATGGCATACAGACCCTGAAGCGTCTGATATACCTCATCGTCCGTGCTGTATCTTTCGGGACGCAGCCAAACGTCGACGCGCTCACGCGCATAGGATGAGAACATTATCGCGATCAATGCGGCGACAGCAGCGACGGAGCCGGCAACGGCGAACCAGAACATTCTTACGCCGGAGACGAATATTACCACCATTCCGATAGAGAACATTATTATCATGCACGAGAAATGGTTCTCGAGCGCAATAAGAATACAGACAAATAGGACATACGCACCCGGAACGAACAGACCGTAGATAGATGACTGCGTCCTGTCGTTGGGGTTAGTCGCGGCTTTTTCATAGATCATAAAGTATCGCGAAAGAAACAGTACAAGCACGAGCTTCATGATCTCGGACGGCTGAAAGCGTATTCCTCCGATATCTATCCAGCGCGTAGCTACCCCCGCCGCCATGCCGTACAGAGGAGTAAGAACAAGCAGTACGCTTGTCGCGATAAATGCCGGCGCCGCAAAACGGTAGATAGTTCGATAGTCGACGTTCATCGCGAATATCATCGCTAAGATACCGAGCAATGCAAAGAGCAGCTGACGCTTGATATAAAACAGACTGTCTCCGGTTTTGGACAGCGCATAAACGTAGCTTGCACTGAATACCATGATAAGTCCGAATCCGATAAGTGCAAGTACTATTATCAGCATAGGGCGGTCAAAGCTGCCCTTTATGCGTATGATGTCCTCTTCCGCACCCGAATCCGGGAGCAGCAGCCATTTAGGGAGCGAGGATTTTTTCTTTCCGTGCTTCTTTCCGTGCTTCTTCCCGTTATTCCTCTCGTGATTTTTATTTATAGCCGCACTTTGACCTCTCTCGGTCTTTACTGAGCTGCGGTTGGCTGAGGATGAGTTCTTTCTTCGGCGTTCGACCGAGCCGTTTCCGACGCGCGAGTCGGTTCTTCCGACAGAAGAGCCGACCGAGTTAAACGTCTGAGTCTGAGGGTGCGAGCCCGGAGACTGCATCTGATTTGATACCTGACGGTACTGTGCGGTACCGCCGCCATCGCGACGCTGCCGGGTGTTATTCAACTGCCGCGCGTTGCGGTCAAAATTCTCGTTCATACTGATTTCTCCGTTCGGATCGCGTTGTTATCAGATACCGACATGACCGATATATGCAATAACGCACATAACTGCGGTGAACAGCGAAAAGCTGCAAACTATCTTGTTTTCGCTCCATCCGCAGCGCTCGAAATGATGATGGATCGGCGCCATTTTAAAGAATCGGCGGCGACCGTGCGTGAGCTTATAAACTCCGACCTGAATAATGTCCGATGCGCTCTCTACGAGGTATATAAAGCCCGCGATAAGCAGAATAAGAGGATCGGAGGCAAGGAATGCGAGCCCTACGACCACACCGCCGAGAAAAAGCGATCCGGTATCACCCATAAATATGCGTGCAGGATGAAAGTTATACATAAGAAAGCCGAGACAAGCGCCTATCGCAAGCGCCGAGAGATAGCAAAGATCAAAGTCTTCGGTGCGGAATGCAACAACAGCGAAGAAACCCGCAATCACAAACACAAGAGAAGACGCGAGTCCGTCGATCCCGTCGCTGAGATTTACACTGTTGATAAAACCGGTTATAAGCAAAAAGCCGATTATGTAATACGCTGCACCGAGCTCGATGTAGGAACGCGCAAACGGTATAAATACAGTCGTATCGGCATAGCCGAGCTTAGTATAAGCAAAGAGAAATGCTATCGCGACTATCGACTGCAGCGAGAACTTTTGCCATGCGCGCAGTCCCTCATTCTGCTTGCGGACAAATTTGATATAGTCGTCACAGAAACCGATCAGACCGCTGCAGACTATCATTCCGGTGACGCATGCCACCTTGCCGAAGCTGTCGAATTTTCCCCGATATGCCGCAAAGATACCGACGGTCACGGTAGTGATGAGCGATGCGAGAATAAAAGCGATGCCGCCCATAGTCGGCGTGCCTTCCTTCGATTTGTGCCAGCGCGGACCGATATCGAGTATCTTTTGCCCGAGCTTGATGCTCTTCAGCTTCGGAATGATAGCTCTTGTTATAAGCGCCGTGAGGGCGAATGTCATTATAACGGAGGCGAAAAAGTACAGCAACATTTCGTTCTTCAAATCAAGCTCTCCTTTTATCAGCGGCGAAAGATTGTTTATATCGCCCTGCTATCCTTATTTTTTGAGTAGAATCGGCAACAGAACATTGATGTCGAGCCGATGAAATACGACGGGCGGCACGGTATTATGCCGAAGCATATCTTAATTGCAGCGGCAGAGCTAACGCTGCGGCTCTTCCGTGCGGTCGAGCAGCTCCTGCGCAAGCTCGCCGAGACGCATTCCGTTGCTTGCCTTAAAGAGAACGGTATCGCCCGTGTGCAGCTCTGTAAGCAACGCATCTGCCAGCTCGTCTCGTTCATCTGCGCCGTAGCTGTGCACAGAGCGGACATATTCACCTGCCGAATCCGCAATGTATCGCGCCTCAGCGCCGTATGTATACAGCGTGTCGATATCCATGCCTTCAAAAGCTCTGCCTACCTTGCGGTGAAGCTGCTCGGAATATTCTCCGAGTTCAAGCATATCGCCGAGCACAGCGACCGTTCTTCCGCCGTGCGCCGTATCATGCAGCACACCGAGCGATGCGATCATAGACTCCGACGAGGCATTGTAGCAATCAAGGATCGCCGTTATGCCGTGCACGGTCTTAACGCTCTGCCGAGCTCCGACATTTTGAAATGCGGCAAGCCCCGTACGAATCTGTTCGGCGCTTACACCGTGCAGCCGACCGACGCAGGCAGCCATGGCGGCATCCGCGACATTGTGCTCGCCGAGCACCGGTATATGCATGTGTCCGAGGTGCTCGCCGAGAACGG
Organism: uncultured Eubacteriales bacterium; assembly: GCA_900545935.1. GTDB lineage: Bacteria > Bacillota > Clostridia > Oscillospirales > CAG-272 > UMGS911. The sequence goes on along the minus strand of URAP01000001.1, from coordinate 45,772 downwards.
TCAGGTCAAAATCCATACCGTCGCCGCTCGGGGAGTGCGTGATATTTTCGGTAATTATATCACCATCGAGGCAGAGCCTGAGTGCCGAAACACCCGAGAGAAGCGGCTCGTCCGTACAGATCAGCCGACCTCCGGCGCGCAGCCCCTCGAGCACCTCAAGCTTTGCATCACGTATACCCTCTCGAGAGCCGAGCATACCTATATGCGCTGTTCCGATGTTTGTTATAACAGCGGTATCCTGCTCTGCGCAGCGGCTCATCCGAGATATCTCTCCTGCGGCGCTCATTCCCATCTCAAGAACGAGAGCCTCGCAATCGGGAGAGACAGAGAGCACGGTCAGCGGCATTCCGACAAGATTGTTAAAGTTGCCCTCCGTCTTTTCGGTGCGGTATTTCTGAGCGAGCACGGCGTAAATAAATTGCTTGGTTGTGGTCTTTCCCACACTGCCGGTCACGGCAACCGTATGACGCAGCTGCTTCAGCTCGCGCTTATAGGCGTGCGCAATATCGAGAAGCGCCTGTCCGCTGTCTCCGGTGACTATATACATGCCCTCCGGAGCATCCTCCGGCAAAGCCGAACAGATCACCGCCGACGCTCCGCGCTCAAATGCCGCGGGAATGAACCGATGCCCGTCAAAGCGCTCTCCCGCGAGAGCAAGATATATCTCCCCGGCTTCAAGCGTACGCGTATCGGTGCTGATGCCGCGACGTTCTGCTGTTTCGGCAGTGCCGAGCTGTCCGCATCCGGCAGCGCAGCCGCGCCCGGTGACCGTGTAAAGCTCTCCGCCGGTTGCTCTTATTATCCATTCGACGGAAAGCCCGCCGGTACCTATCTTTATACCCATATTGTCATTCCTCGAATATGTTGATCCGTCACTTATCGGTCTTGATTATCAGTTGCTGGATTCGGCGGAAAATATCAGAGACAGCAGACGCACCGCCGCAGCAAACGGTCACAGGCAAAGTAATGCTATCTGCCTTTTGCATAGTCTGAGACTATCTCGCGCTCGGAAAATCTATGTCGTCCGTCACGTTCGATTATATACTCCTCGTGTCCCTTGCCCGCAAGCAGAAGCACACCGTCCGGCTCGAGCCGATCAAGCGCCGCGATTATCGCCTCGCGGCGATCCGAGATGACGGTCATTTTTTCGGGATGCAGAACTCCGGAGAGTATCTCCGAAATTATCAGCATCGGCTCCTCGCTCCTGCAATTGTCGGATGTAATTATCACAGAATCTGCGCCCTGCTCCGCAGCCGCGCCCATCATCGGACGCTTTTCGCGGTCGCGCTCTCCTCCGCAGCCGAACAGCACGGTTATGCGCCGCCCCGAATAGAGATCGCGGAGCGAGGCTATAGCTTTTCCGAGTGCATCGGGAGTGTGAGCATAGTCGACATATATTTCGCCCATCGGAGTACGCGTTCGCGGTGTTATCCGCTCGAGTCTGCCGGGAATAAGCGTGAGCGATTCTATTCCGGTACGTACATCTCTCGGCAAGATGCCCGCCGCAAGCGCAGCCGAGGCCGCAGCAAGCGTATTTTCCGGGGTAAAACGCCACGGCATAGGCGAATGCACACGGAATATTCCCTCTCCGTAAACGAGCTCGTACTCGGTGCCCTGCTCGCTGCGGATTATACTGCGCGCCGAGAACTCGGCGCCGGATGCGCCTGCTGCCGAATAGCCGAGCATTCTGCCGGGTATCAGAAGATCAAGCAGGGGTGCAGCCGTCGCTGAATCAAGTCCGACAAGTCCAACGCGGCAGCGGTCGAACAAGCTCGCCTTTGCCTGCACATACGCCTCGGCTGACGGATGAAAGTCGCCGTGATCGCGCGTAATATTCGTAATGACACCGACATCGAAAACAAGCGGATGCAGCTTTTCGAGCGCAAGCGCGTGAGAAGATGCTTCCATCACTACCGCCTCTCTGCCGGAATCCGCAAGCTGTGACAGCAGAGGGTAAAGCACATCGGGATCCGGGCACGTCATGTCGCCGCCTACCGTTCCGATAAGCGACGAGCTTATACCGGCAGCACGAAAAATGCTGCGCAGCAGATACGTGACAGAGGTCTTTCCGTTTGTACCCGTAACGGCAAGCAATCTCAGCCGCTCTCCCGGTCGCCTGCTGATATTGTTCCAAGCGGCGGCATACGCCGCACGCGGAGAAGAAACGATTATCTGAGGCAGCGGAGACTCAAGCGGATGCGATGCAACGACCGCAGCAGCGCCGTGAGCGGCAGCCTCGGGAAGAAACGCTTCTCCCTCGAGGTCAATGCCACCGAGACAGAAGAAAAGCGATCCTTTCTCGGTCCTGCGGCTGTCGCACGAAAGCGACGATATATCGCTCGGCAGCTCTCCCTTTATTCTCAGCGGCACAACACCGCGCAGCAGTTCTCGAATATTCATATAGCACCTCCGACGGAACAGAAATGATTTTTCGCATATGCGAAGAATTTGTATTTCAACATCCGTCGCGTGTGTGCTCTGCGCACACGGCGCGATATGATATCATTATTCGATTTTAAATATTATTCTATTATTCTCGCAATTATCACAGCAGCTTTATATTATTATGCATCGCATGGATATGCGTCAGATCAGGCATCCGTATCGCCGATAAAGCGCAGCGTTACCGTAACGGTAGAGCCGTAAAGAACGCTCGAGCCTGCGGCGGGCTCCTGAGATACGACTAATGCGGTCGCATCCGAAACACTGTTGGTCGCACCTGTAATAACCGGATTAAGTCCGGCATTTACGATACGCTGATTTGCCCCGGAGGCACTGAGTCCCTCAAGATTCGGGACGGTGATATATCTATTCGGTACTGCATCTCCCGAATAGAGAGTGACCGTACCGCTCGACTTGTTGAAGGCGCTTCCGCCTGCGGGCGCCTGATATGTCACCTCTTCACCGTTGCCTACGATATTATATTTAATACCGAGGTTCTTCATATTTGTGATGGCATTTGCAACCGGAGCGCCGACATAATCACGAACAGTGGTGTTCATTTTCGCACGCTCCTCGTCTGACCACTGACGTTCGACACCGATATACGGGAGCACCTCCTCCATTACCGCAGCAACGTAAGGCGCGGCAACGTATGCACCGTATATCTGCGATGTCATAGGCTCGTCGCAAACGATTATGCAGGCTATCTGCGGGTCGTCTGCGGGCGCAAAGGCGACAGTGGAACCGACACGGAGAAATGAATTTCCGTTGTCATCGAGCACGTCTCGAACCTCGGAAGTACCTGTCTTTGCGGCTATCTTGTAGCCGGGGACATAGGTGTTTTTTGCGCCTCCGTCTGTCGCGACGCCCTCCTCAAGTATATCCCATATTGTGCGGCATACCTCTGTGCTGACGACCTGACGCTGAGGCTCCTCATTAGCGTTATAGACGGGATTTCCGTTGCCGTCAACAACTCGGGAAACAATATGCGGTGTGATGAGATAGCCGCCGTTGGCAACGGTGCTGACCCCGGTTATCTGACGAATAGGCGATATCTTAAAGGTCTGACCGAATGAATACGTTGCAAGCTCGACGGCATTGAAGCCGCTGAAGTTATGGTAGATAGGCGACGACTCCGCAGGAAGGTCTATGCCCGTCTGCGAGGTATACCCGAACGCTTCAAAGTAGTTGTAGAACTTCTCTCGTCCGACAAGCTGAGCTATCTGGATCAGAGTCGGGTTGCACGACTGCTGAAGCAGCCAACGGAATTTATTCGTTCCGTGACCGCCGTATTTGTGGCATCGGATCTTTATACCCTCTACAACATACGGTGTCGTACATGTAAACTCGGTATCCGGAGTTATCAGATTTTCCTCAAGCGCCATGCTCGTCGTAATTACCTTAAAGGTCGAACCGGGTTCATAAAGCTCGCTGACAGACTTGTTCTTCCATGTTGAATAGAGGAGGTTCATATATGCCTCCGAATATTCGTCGCTGTCGGGCGAGTACTGCTCTTTTATATTTTTAAAGTCGTATACGACCTCTGCATAGTTTGAATAATTATCGTTTTCGAGTACGCGCTGTTGATTTGCATCCTCCTCATAGCCGTCAAACAGCTCGAGAACACTATCGTCTATCTCATACGGATTATTAAGATCAAACGACGGGTACGTACCCATTGCAAGAACGCCGCCGGTATTTACATCAAGCACGATTCCGGTCACGCGGTTCGTAGCCTTGGACTCGTTATAGGTCTTTTCGAGCTGAGCATCAAGCGCACCCTGGATCTTGACATCAAGCGTAGTTTCGACTGTATATCCGTCCTGACCCTCGACGTAGGTCTCATATTTGCTCGTCATACTCTTGCCCCACGCGTCGCGTGCGGTTATGTATCGTCCGGGCGTGCCGGTGAGATATTTATCATATCGCTTTTCTATTCCGAGCATTCCCCCGTCGGTGCTTACAAAGCCGATGACCTGAGCGGCGAGATCGTTATAGGGATAATAGCGCTTTGTCGACGGCTCGACATATATCTGACGCGAGAGCTTGTTATCGGCAATGAACTCCTTTACGGCGCTCGCCTGCTCCTCCTCGACATTCTTTTTTATCGTTCGGTCGGCATAGTAGCTCATGTCCGCCTGCTCGCGGATCTTTTCGACAGAAACGCCGAGAATGTCGGACAGCCCCTGACAGATCAGTGTTTTCTGATCCTCGTTTTCGATTTCTCTCGGAGCGATGAATATGCGGTATACTGTATAATTGCTTGCGAGCTGAACGCCGTTTCGGTCGGTAATGACACCGCGCGAGGCGCTGACGGTCGTAGTTGCCGAGACATTGTTCAGAACTATTGATTCGTAATAATCATAGCGGAGCACCTGAAGATAGAACAGTCTTGCCGTAAGTCCGAGCGCGAGAATTATACACGCGAACAGCAGTATTATCGCCCGCTTTGAAATAAATCCGTTTATTCTTCTTGCGTTTGTTGCCACTTCGGCACCTCCCCTCAGGGGTACTTTAGTTCTTCCGTCTGTGTATTTGTATGCCCGTCCGAGACAGAGTATGCACACAGACATGCTTTATCCGATCAGCCGGAGCTGCCGTCTCCCGTTTCCGCGCTGCCGTCGTCGAGTCCGAACAGCCCGGTAAAGAAGCTGCGCACCTGCTCAAAAAGTCCGGTCATGCGGAAGCTCTGCTTTTCATCGGCGTTGTCATCAACAAGCTCCACTTTGTCGGCGGAATTTATTGAGACATAGACCTTTTTCAGCTCATCCGCCTTGACCATGCCGAGTTCGAGAGCGCGCTGCTCTATCTCGCGCAGATCGTTTTTCTTTTCGACCTTGAGTGTCAGCTCGCTCAGCTTTGAATCAAGCTCAACGACAGTAGACTTCAGCTCGTCGACCTTTGAATTTTTCTCGTTTAATTGCACATTATTATAGATAATAAGCAGAAAAAGCACCGTACATAGCAGAGCTATCAGAATGATCTTGAGCGGAAAACGTCTTACAACGCGTGACTGGACCGTTCGTATTGTCGGCATTCTGCGCGCGGTAAGGCGCGAACGTATTACAGCAGCGCCGGACGGAGCCGCCGGGCTTGTTAAAGACGAGCCGCGTCTGTTCTTACTCGTGCCCCCTCGCGCGGGGCTGCGTGTTACCGAGCTGCTGCGCGTACCGTTAGAACCGGTGCTTCGAGCGGTGCTGTTGCTGCCTGCACTGCCCGATCTGCCGCCGCGAATATCTCGAGAGCCTATACCCGCTCTTCCGTCTGCTCCGGAGCGAATCTTTTGCTGCTCGACGCGATGCTTTGCAGCCATCTCAGGTGTTATTTTCTGAAAACGGAAGGTTGCACCGTAAGGCTGATCGGTGCGTGTGCCGCACGGACCATTCGATTTTTGCGAGCCGCGCGATGTGCCTGTGCTCTGAGTTACGCGAGAATTGTGTGAAGCATGCACGCCGCTTCTTCCGTTCTCGCCTGATGCGCCGGGTGCGCGTACCCTTTGTGACGAGCTGCGATCTTGAGCCGCGGCGCGATCGGGAGCATTTCCTCTGATGCGCGGATCGCCGTTTTTCGAGACTTGCGGGCGCTCAGCCGTTCCGTATCGAGCCCCGTTCTGCGCTTTTCCTGCGGACGGGGAAAGTATCTTTCTCTTTTCCTGCGGCATACGAGGCTCCTTTCTTTTTTACCGGCATATAAAGTATAACCGCCGTCCGTCAATCCCGAGGCAGCTTTTCGGCAACTCTCAGTTTAGCGCTGTGAGAACGCGGATTATCCTGCAGTTCCCGAACACCCGGACATATGGGCTTCTTAGTTATCATGCGCAGTGTTGGCTTATGCCCGCACACGCAGACCGGAAAATCCGGCGGGCAGGTGCAGCCTGCGGCAAGCTCTGAAAATTCGTTCTTAACGATGCGATCCTCAAGCGAATGGAAGGTAATGACCGCGAGTCTGCCCCCCGGTACAAGCAGCTCGGCGGCTGCACGCAGCGCGGGTGTGATAACATCAAGCTCGGCATTGACAGCGATCCGTATGGCCTGAAATGTACGCTTCGCGGGATTGCCGGAGGTCGCTGCAAGCCGTGCGGGAATTACCGAGCGGCAGATATCTGCGAGCTGAGAGGTCGTTTCTATCGGTGCATCGGCACGAATCTCGCATATCCGAGCCGCGATCTTTCGCGCAAACCGCTCCTCGCCGAAACGAGAAATAATATCGGCGATCTCGTGCTCCGGATATGTATTGACGATAACGGCGGCAGTAAGTGCAGAGCGATCGTCCATACGCATGTCGAGCGGAGCGTTATGGATATAAGAAAAGCCGCGCTCGGGTGTGTCGAGCTGATATGAGGAAACACCGAGATCGAGCAGTATGCCGTCCGCCTGACCGATGCCGTGCTCAGACGCAACCGAGGCGAGATTTGAGAAATTATCACGAACAAGATGTACTGTATCTCCGAACGGAGCAAGCCTCTCGGAAGCCGCCTGCAGCGCACACTCGTCCTGGTCTATGCCCCACAGTCTGCCGCCGAGCTTCGGATCGAGCTGCTGTGCAATATGATAGCTGTGTCCTCCGCCGCCGACGGTGCAGTCTATATAGCAGCCGCTCGGCTTTACCTGCAGAGAATTTATTACCTCTTCGAGAAGAACGGAGACATGATTGAATTCCATATACCCTCGCGATGTACCGCTCTGCCATACATATCTATAAGCAAAGGGCGGCATAAATGTTTTAGTGATTTATTATACACCATTTCCATAATTATTTCAAGGAAAATACGGGGTATAATTGCGAATAAACGGAAAATTTACGATTTTTCAGCACCCTGCGCAGATATATCGGCATAGTATCTGCGCATAAGCTCTGCGGTACCTTTCGGCACAAGCTCGTCTATATCGCCGCCTGCGGCAAGCAGCTCGCGGACATGCGTCGAGCTGACGCTCGCCATGTCACCGTATGCCGGCAGAAATATCGTCTGTGCGTCGGGATAACGCGCACGATTAAAGCGCGCCATTTCAAGCTCGTAAGCGACATCAGCCTCACCGCGTATACCGCGAACGATACAGTCTATTTTCTGCTCCCGCGCATAGTCGGCAGCATACCCCTCGTATATATCTGCACTTGCTCCGTATATTCCTCCGCAGGCAAGCTCAAGCAGCCTGAGCCGCTGCTCGCCGCTGAACAGATACTGCTTTTCACTGTTGTGCATTATGACCGCATATGTGCGGTCGAAAAGCTCGGCGGCGCGCCTGATAAGCTCGGCATGACCGACCGTTACCGGATCAAAGCTGCCGATGACCATGCATTTTCGCATATCGTTACCGCCCGCTCACTGTGTCACGAACTCGCTCTGACCGTCGCCGTAGATATACAGCGTTATATAGGTCTTGGCGTATCTCGTATGACGCAGTATCCTGAGTCCCTCATGCTCGGTAGGCTCGGCGCTGCCGCTCTCAACGGCGATCAGCGCGCCGCCTGTGAGCATATCACCGGATATGAGCATATCAACAGCCCGATGCGCATAGTCGGAAGCATACGGAGGGTCGATGAATACGATATCAAACCGTTCCTTGCCGGCATTTCCGCGCAGATAAGCCTCCCAGTCGCAGGTAAGGATGCGCGTACGGTCATAGAGCTTTGTTTTCTGAGCATTGCGTATAATGAGCGACGCTGCGTCTCTGCTTGCGTCGATGATCGTGGCGCTTGCCGCGCCTCTGCTGAGCGCCTCGAGTGCAAGCTGACCCGAGCCTCCGAAAAGGTCGAGCACACGCCTGCCCTCTATATCAAACTGTATCATCGAAAAAAGCGCTTCCTTGACCTTTTCCGCGGTCGGTCGCGTAGCCGTTCCCTCGAGTGTTTCGAGGCGCATGCCTCTTGCTGTGCCCGTGATTATTCTCATATCATGTCTGCCTTTCGATTATTATTTTCGCTGTTACCGGCTGCGCCGATAAACCGATAATTCGTTTTAAATTATTTCTGTTATTGCTTTTTCCGCTTGCCGTCCGCATGAGTCCTTGAGGCAGAGCCGCTGTTTTTTTCGTCAAAATACTCTCTGACTGCGGCGGCATCTCTGCGGGTTATTCCAGGAACGGACGCTATCGAATCCTCCTCGGCATATGAGAGCGCCGAGAGTGTGCCGAAATGCGTCATGAGCACCTTTGCCTTTGCGGGACCGATGCCGGGTATTGCCTCAAGTGATGAATGGCGCAATGTCCTGCGCTTGGATCCGCTCATTCGCGAAACGGTAAAGCGGTGCACCTCCTCCTGAATACGGAAGATGAGATTGTAAACCTCCCGCGAGCGTGCGATGCTTATCTCGCGCTCTCCGTCGGTAATGGCGCGGGTCTTGTGAAACGAATCCTTGACCATACCGAAAACAGGAATGTCTATCCCGTCCGCTTCAAGCTGCGCACGTACGACCGAGACATGCCCCTCACCGCCGTCGACGAGTATCAGGTCCGGCATTCCGTCCTCAGGGTGCTGATAGCGTCGGTGCACCGCCTCGCGCATCGAAGCATAGTCGTCCTGTCTGCCGCCGGTCGAACGGATGGTATAGCTGCGGTACAGCTTCTTTTCAAAGCGGCCGCCGACACATGCTATCATACCGGCTGTGATGTTATCATTACCCATATTGGAGATATCAAATGCTTCTATACGCTCCGGTACGACCTCGAGCGCGAGCAGCTCGGCAAGCGCAACGAGCGTATCGGTATTCTTGGCATTTTCCGCGCTGACTCTGCGCAGATATTCTCTGCTGTTCTCGGTGGCGAGTGTACAAAGCTGCTTCTGCTCGCCGCGCTCCGGCATCCTGACATGCACGCGCCTGCCCGCACGTTCTCCGAGATATGCCTCGAGCAGCTCAACATCATTGGTTTCGAGCTTAAAATCAAGCAGGATGTTAGCGGGAATATACTCTCTGCGCGAATACAGATCGCACAGCGCAGCTGCGATATCCCCACTGTCGAGCAGAGCTCCGGCGCCGAAATTAAAGGAATCGCGGTCGGTTATGCTGCCGTCTCGTACATAAAACACCGACACGGCGGCATTCGCCTCGTCCTCATACATTCCGAAAACGTCATATTCCGTTCCGGGTGCGCCGACGACCTTTTGACGCTGCCACAGCTTAGACAGTGCATTAATACGGTCACGATATATCGCAGCCGTCTCAAAGAAGAGATTTTCCGATGCCTTGTTCATACGCTCGGTAAGCGAACGGCGAACTTCGGAAAAAGAGCCGCGCAAAAATGCAAGCACATCCCGTATGACCTCTCCGTACTCCTCCTCGCTCACCTTGCCGGAGCACGGCGCGATACACCGCCCCATCTGAGCATAAAGGCAGGGGCGCTCCTTGCCTATATCGCGCGGAAAGCTGCGCTTGCAGGACGGAATGCCGAATACCGTCTGCACCGTCCGCAGTATAGTATACGCGGCATCGGTGCCGGAATATGGACCGAAATACTTCGCACGGTCGCCGATGCGCGAGCGGGTCACCGTTACCGTCGGATAACTCAACCCGAGATCGACCTTGATGTACGGATAGCTCTTGCAGTCCTTGAGACGGATATTATAGCGCGGTGTATGCAGCTTTATCAGACGGTTTTCGAGCGCGAGCGCCTCTATCTCGGTGTCGGTAAGGATATATTCAAAATACCATACCTGAGAGACCATGCGCGCGGTCTTTGTATTGTGATGCGAGGAAAAGAAATATGAGCACACACGGTTGTGCAGCGATTTTGACTTTCCGATATAGATTATCTTTCCGTCGCTGTTATGCATTATATAAACACCCGGCTGGTACGGCAGCTCGCGTGCCGACTCGCGCAGCCGCTCAAGTCTGTCCTCACTCTGTCCGGAGGCGGGCATGCTCTTGATATCGCCTATGGGGGCGTTTTCCTTTTTTTGCGATGCGTTTTCTTTATCGTTCATGCCGCTCACCTCCAGTTACATGCTGAGCAATGCCGTTGCAGACAGCGCGAAAATGAAAAAAATGTTTTGTGTGCTGCCTAATGCAAGAGCCCGTATCCCGTACAATGCAAAAAAGTCCGTAGATACAATCACACCGCGGCGGTGAATATATCCGATAAAAAAAGCAACCGCAGAGGCATAATGCAACTGCGGTATAGCATGCTTTTTTTACTTCTCATTATTCCGCAAATGCGGTGAAAGCCGAATATCAGTCACCGAGACCGTTTTTAATGAGCTCCTCGAGACCGTCAAGTGCGTCGGTCTCATCAGCGCCGTCCGCGATGAGTGTAATAGTCATATCTTTAACAACGCCGAGCGAAAGGACACCGAGAAGGCTCTTGGCGTTAACGCGGCGATCGTCCTTCTCTACGTAAATAGAGCTCTTATAGGAATTAGCCTTCTGAATAAAGAAGGTAGCAGGACGAGCATGCAGACCGATGCTGTTTACAATTGTGACATTGCGTGAAACCATATTCAATACTCCTCTACTGCGCCGCAGTATATTAAGCCGCGCTTCTTAAAAATATTATAACAGAGACGGAAAAGAAAATCAAGTATACATTTAATGTTTTTATTCGTTTTTTACGAAAAAAAACGGTCAAGCTGCACAAACGAGCATTTGCTTATTCGCCTATTTCGTTTACCGAAATCACAAGCGAGGTAAGGGCGGTTTTTCCGTTATGGAAAGTAACGGTCTTGCCGGCTGCAAGATAGCTCTTGCCTCCGAGCATGTAGCCCTCCTTAGTAAAGGTTCCCTTAGTTTCGACAGTGAGCGTAAGGTCATAGCGCTCGGGATCTGTGGTTTTTACATAGCTGCCGTCCTCGACGGTGTTGTATTTAACCGCATTCGCAACCTCTTTGTGCACTATGCTGCCAAAGTCACAGTTTTCCTGCTCCCACACAAGCTCGTCACCCTCGGATACCGCACCAACCGCAGCCTGATCTATCGAGAATACGGTGATAGTAACTCTTGCAGAGTCCTCGGCAGTAGCTTGAACAATCTTATCGGCTAAATCGAGACGCACAGCAACGGTAGCGACGGCAGCGATAATTACTATAATGATAAGCAGGTCGATTATGTTAAAGCGTGATTTTTTCTTTATGTTATTCTTCTCAGTTGACGGCATCCTTGTTCACCTCCCCGATAACCTCAATGCTCTTGCAGTACGAATCAATTCTCAGCTTAGGCAGACGCAGCGCCACAGAGGTGCCGATGCAGAATTCCTTTTTGCCTGCAAGATAACCGTTCTCTGTCTTTGTTACCGAATCGGTCTCTATCGTTACCCTCATCGTAACATAATCCGGATGCTCGACATATATGACCTCGCCTGTGCGGGAATCGTAGGAGGAACAGAGCTCGTTCTGATACGAGATATCGGTTACTGTTCCGATAGTCGTGAGCGAGTCTGCGTCGGTTACGACATCGCCTATACCGATAAGGTCGCGCCAATCCTCGCGCAGATGCTTTATCTCGACTGTATACTGAACCGAGAATGTGGCGGGCTGCGCCGTCTTCGATGCTTTGGGACCTACGACGATATAGACCAGTACGCCGAGCGCAACAAGTGCAACGGCAATGAGTATAAAGTCAATAAAGTTAAAGCGACCGCGCTTCTTGCCACCCGGTGCTTCGGTAGTCTTGTTTTCCATGGGATCATTCCTTTCTGCCTTGTATCTGATTATTAGAGAATTGTCTGCGGTGCAGCTTCGTCCGCACGGCAGACGCGGCATGCAGCATTATAGATATCGGTCGGGGGAGAGAGTGTTTTCCCTGACTGCTCGTCCGATAGCAACAGTAAATCCGATAACCATCCAGAACATAAGAAAGATGCGGTAGTTATACCACACATAGTCGGTAAAGCCCTGGATCAGCATCGACATTATTCCGCACATACCGGCAGCCGAAAGCATCCGTAAGCGCAGCGCTTCTCTGCCCTCGTAAGGATATATGTTATTTCTGCGGTCGAAAAAGCTGAACGAACGGCGGAAGAACAGAGCCATCAGCGCTACGAACAGTATAAGCCCGAGAATACCGACCTCGACAAGGATCTGAAAATACAGACTGTGAGAGTGAGGAGCAAGCTCTATACCCTCATGCGAATAGAGCGGATATATGTTCTTAAAGGCTGCCTCTCCGACGCCTATTCCCGAGAAAAAGTACTCTTTGATTATCTTGCTGACGCCCTTCCAGATGCTGACGCGATATGATGTAGAGCCGTCGCTGATATTTCCGATACTCGCAAAACGCGAAACGATATTTGGGGGGAGAATAAACGGCAGTGCAGGAACAGCCATAAGACCGAACCAACCGGCGACCATGAATTTTCTCGACCATATAAGCAGGAACATTGCAGCTCCCGCGAGGAATCCGAGCCATGCGCCGCGTGACCATGTAAACACAAGGCAGAGTCCGAGCATTATAAAGGTCAGCGGGTAGAAGGCGCGCTCCGTACCGCGCTTTGAGGTTATCAGCATCGCGCCGCAGATGGGGAGCATCATTACAAGATACTCTGCAAGGACATTAGGGTTGGCGAATGTGGAGACCACTCTGCCAGAGATATCCGAGAACATCGTGGTATCCTGCCATGTTGACTCCGCACTTCCGGTCACATACTGGAAAACACCGATTGCAGCGACGATTAGCGCTGCGATGAGCATTGCGGCAGCCATCCGCTCGATGCGTTCGGTCGTGCGCAGAAGATTGGCAACGAGAAAATAACCGAGCATGAAGCAGCAGAAAACGAGCGAAGCCTTCAGAGAGGCTGTTCCGCCGCTCGAAAAGAAGCCGCCGAGAAACAGCACAAAGCCGAACAGCAGCATTACGACATCAAAGCTGTCAAAGCGAAATGTTCTTTTACCGCGCAGTACCTTTATTGCATACGAGAGGGTCGTCCACAGTGTTATACCGACGAGCATCATAGTGGTCATAAACGGCAGGCACGCGAACATTATAATGACACCCGCCTCCGGAGAAGCAAGCACAATATACATAACAATAACGCCGATGATCGCGACAAATATATACAGCGGACTTACCTTAAGCGAGAGCAGCCCGAGCACCAATCCGGCTGCAAAAGCGGTATAGCCCTTATGCCGTCTGCCGCTGTACTCGAATATCTCGCGGCGTATCCCGAGAAAACGGAAAATGACCGCATCGCATGCCCTGCTTGAGCATATAGCTTCGCCGAGCGTGGCATCCGAGAAGAGCATAACGAGTGAGGCGAGGAGCAGGCACGAGCCCGCGAGCATTCTTGTGCTCTCGATATAACCGCCGCTCGTTCTTCCGAGATAGAGCGATGAAAGTGCAAGCGACAGTCCGAAGGTAAGGCAGAAAATCCCGTAATATTTCATCGTCATCGAAAAGAGCGATTCCATCCCGCGCTTGACGGTGCAGACTATTGTGCTGCTGTCAAATGCGGTCATAACGCGTCTGCGCAGCCTGCGCAGACGGTTCTCCGATGAGGTCGTGTGTCCCACAGGAGTCGGCTCACGTCCGATATCGCCGGTGAGAAACGAGCCGACAAGGCTCTGACTTGCCTTGCGATATATAAAATCGGTAAAGCGTGAGACGATCCGTACTGCGAAGCTGCCTCGAAGCAGCTCGACTATACCGCCGGAGCGCCGTTTTCTTTCGGTGCTACTTTTCAATGGAGTCATCACCATCCTTACGGAGATTTTCTGTATCGGGGGCTGTTGCATGTTCTGTGTCGGTATCGGAGGCTATATTAAGTTTGCAAACAGATGTATCCGGAGCAGTTTCGCCGTCCGGAGAGACTGCGGCATCGGAGTCGCCTGCCGCAGATGTCTGTCTGCTGCCGAGCGAGCCGAAGCTGATATGCAGCAGCTTGAGCAGAAGTAGATATACAAGCGCAGCGGGAACAAATGCCACCGCACAGATAATTATATTATAGACCGTTCCTCCGGAGACGTCAATCCCCCCGCGAAAAGCGGAAATGAGCCGAAGAACGCCGAGGCATACCGCAGCCGATACGGCGCTTGCAAGCACTATCCTGAGCAGATTCGAGAGCAGCTCACGATCAAAGAGTGCCCGAACATACTTCACCGCACCGCATATCATAACAGCGGCAGCAACATAGAAGCCTATTACGGTCGAACCGACGACGAGACATACACCGCCTAGTCCCTCCGCCTTAAAGGCAAAGACGGAAAGTGCGGCAAGCACCGCATCGACGCCTACTCCGCAGAGTGCTGCAGTCATCGGCACCCTTCCGAGCTTCTTTGCATAGAACACACGGCTGCCGAACTCGATTATTGCAAATGCGGGCATTGCGGCGAGCAGGAGCGTCATTACAGTCGAAACCATCGAGGTATCCTCTGCGGTAAAGCCGCCGCGCATATAGAGCGCCGCAACGATCTCGGGTGAGAGCAGCATTATAACCGCCATAAACGGCAGTATGAGCGCCATGACCGAAACAAGCCCGGAGCGAACGCAGAAAACAAAGTCCCTCTCACCCTGCTCGCTCTCATCAGCCGCAAGCGCGGATAGCTTCGGAAGCGCATAGTTGCATATAGAATAGGTAAGAATACCCGATATCATTATAAATGCATTATCGGCATAGTTAAACAGCACAGAGCCGTTTGTTCCGATAAATGAAGTAAAATAGGTGGTAACTATCGTTGTGGCGGGCAGCAGCCATGAGCCCATCATGATCGCAGGCACCTGCCGCAGTGTACGCTTCATCTGCTGCGTGCGCATATGCAGTACGGGACGGAAGCGATAGCCTCCCGTGCGCAGCGGCACGGCAAGCGTCAGGAACTGAAATACCCATCCGAGCACATATGCAACCGCGAGACCTTGAACCCCGAAGCTGTCGTTGAAGAACATAAAATAGATAATGACCGTCAGATTCGAGAGTGCGCTGATCATTGCGGGAATGAGATATCTGCCCTTAGACTGCATTACACCGGTGAGCGTATACGCCGTTCCGGTGAAGATGATCATCGGGAACATAATGCGCATCAGTTCGGCAGCAAGCTGCTTATCCGATGTACTTTCAAAGCCGAGCAGCGACGCTATCGGAGATGCGAGAGCTATGCCGAGCAGTGCGAGCACGCCGGTCGCTATCAATATAAAGTTAAAAAATGAGCAGGAAAAATCGTCCGCTTCGGGCGAGATCTCGCCGTTTTTGCCGCGCTTGAAGCTGTTATAGGCGGGAATAAAGCAGCCGGATATGGCTGTCGCAAAAAGCAGATCGAAAAATTGCAGGGGTATCTGAGACGCCACCGAAAACACATTGGCATCCGAGGACGTGCCGTAGGTAGATGCCATGAGCACCTGACGGAAAAGTCCGAGTCCCTTTGCCACGACCGTGGCAAGCATCATCAGAGCGACGGTTGCGGAGGCTCCGAGCCCGCCCTTGCCGCCTCGCGAGAGACTTTTTTTAGACATGTTATTAATTCCTCTGATTTATTTATTAAGCGTTCAATACCGCGAAATTATCACTTATAAGGCACAAGTTTATGCCGATAAAAACATCTCATGCCGAACGGTCCAAACCGCCCGGCGAAGCCGGACGCTTGACATCGCACAGAATCAGTATATCAGGTCGGGGCGGTTCTTCAATGTAAGCTCAAGCGCCGCCTGTCTGCGCCAGCGTTCTATCTCGGCATGATTGCCGCCGAGCAGCACCTCGGGAACGCGCTCTCCGTCATAGACCTCCGGGCGCGTATACTGCGGATATTCGAGCGTACCGCAGGCAACGCTCTCGTTTTCATAGCATTCCTCGGACGGTAAAACGCCCTCGCACATACGTGATATGCAATCAATGAGAATGCATGCGGGCAGCTCGCCTCCGGTCAGAATATAGTTGCCGACCGAGATTTCCTCGTCGACCACACGATCTATCGCGCGTCGATCTATGCCCTCATAGTGACCGCAGAGAATTATCAGCCTGTCAAGCCTTGAAAGCTCGGCGGCGTGATGCTGTGTAAGCACGCGCCCCTTCGGCGACATGTACACCGTTCTGCAGCACTCGGGTGACGACGGTGCAAGAGCGAGTACATCGCGATGACAGTCGCAAACCGGGTCGGGACGGATAAGCATCCCCATTCCGCCGCCGTACGGCGTATCGTCAACGCGGCGGTGCTTATCACGACTCCAGTCGCGAAGCTGGTGCGTGTGCAGCTCGATATAACCGCCCTTCTGCGCCCTGCCGATAATGCTCTCTCCGAGTGCTGAGGTTATCATTTCGGGAAAAAGCGTAATAACGTCAAATCGCATGCCGCACCTCAATCAAAAAGCCCATCCATCATGTGAATATAGATACCCACACCGAGCTCTACACGGTCGATAAACTGCGGAACTGCGGGTATATAGCGAATCCTGCGTCGGCGTTCTTCCGACTCAGACATTGCCGGAGTCTCGGCTTCTGCGCCGCCCTCGTAATTGCATCCCGTAAAGTTGTCCGAGACACCCGGAGCTTCCGAATCATTCAGCGCGTCAAACACCTCACTGTCGAGCAATATCTCGTACATATCCTGAGCAGCTCCGTCGATATAGTCGTTTACCGCGCCGTAACGAACACCGCTGTCCGCATCTATTATCGGTAGTCCGATAAGATCTCGTACAAAATAGCTGCCCTCCGGCAGAGGGATATCCTCACGGCAGGCGTATACTATTGCACCCTTGTAGCGCATCGCAGTATCCATATCTGATATGCCGTCGAGCGACAGAACGGCATAGCCTTTATGTGCAAAGCCGCCGCTGACGGTCATAGCGACCGCCTCGCCGCTCTTTTTTTTGAAATAGATCGTGCGCAGTGAGGTAAGCACCGCAGGGCTGTCGCACCACGATTCGAGCTTGAGGTTGCCGCGCACTCCGTGCGTATTGACCACCTTACCCGCCTCAAGAAGCTCGGGAATATTCCGATTTTCGACCTTCATTTCAGCGCACCGTTCCTTTCCAGCATCGTAAATGTCGCTTTTTTGGCAAAAAATACTTACATATACTCATTATTATAACCTATATAAGAAAAAAAATCAAGACTATTTTTCTTGCTTGCGCACCGTCGACCGATCGCCACCTCCTGCAATACTCACCCGACAATAAAATCAAATGAATGAAATGAAGCGTTTGCAGAGAGGTTCATCAACGAATCAGATATCATTTGATAATAATTTTTGAAAACGACTTGACAAAAGCAGCATTATACTGTATTATTGTATTAGTACAGTAACACGGTATGAGGTACAAATCATCACGCGGACGGATAGAAAATTTACAATAATATATACATCCGATGTTTACAAAGCGCTCGTTTTCGGTTATAATGATGAGAAGCACGAGGCGCAGCCTCTACAAAGCGAAAGGAACCCCTTTATGGAAACAAGCGAAAACATTCTCTACCGCACGTACACAGCCGTGCGCGACAACATCTCAAAGGTCGTCGTCGGCAAGCAAGACATCATAGATAAGCTCCTCGTGGCGGTTTTCTGCCGTGGGCATGTACTGCTCGAGGACGTACCCGGCACCGGAAAAACACTGCTGATAAAATCACTCGCAGCAAGTCTTGACTGCACCGCTAAGCGTATTCAGTTCACACCCGACCTGCTCCCCTCCGATCTCACCGGAATCAACTATTATAATATGAAGAAATCCGAGTTTGAGTTTTCGCCGGGACCGGTGTTCTCGAACATAGTTCTTGCCGATGAGATCAACCGCGCCACCCCTAAAACGCAGTCGGGTCTGCTCGAGTGCATGGAGGAGCGGCAGGCGACCATCGACGGAGTGACACACCACCTTGCAGAGCCGTTTATCGTCGTTGCGACTCAGAACCCTGTCGAGAATGCGGGCGTTTACCCTCTTCCCGAGGCGGAGCTTGACCGCTTTCTCTTCAAGACAAGCATGAACTACCCGACCCACGAGGAATGCGTTTCTATACTCGACCGATTTGACGGTGCAGACCCGCTTTCCGAGCTGAAGCCGGCAGTCGGACGCGAGGATATCATCGCATCTCAGCAGCAGCTCGACCGCGTTTATGTGCACCGCGACCTCAAGGATTATATCGCTTCGCTCTGTGAGCGCACGCGCGAGTACGACAATGTTCTGCTCGGTGTAAGTCCCCGGGGCGCGCAGAGCCTGCTTCGCGCATCCAAGGGCTTCGCTGCAATAGACGGCAGAGTGTATGTTCAGCCCGACGACATCAAGCGCGCGGCGGCGCCGGTGCTTGCCCACCGCCTTATGCTGTCAAGCACCGCAAGAATCAAGCGCGGCGCTGCGGAGAGCATCATCGCCGATATTCTCGACCGTGTCCCCGTACCCACCGAGCGCGGGCTCGGCTACTGGCAGGCAAAATGAGTCCGGCGGAATTCTTCACACGCTACGGCGGAATAATCCTCGCTGTGTTGCTTATCTCGGGCTTTATATTCGCGCTTGTACGCCTGTATCTGTATCTGAGAGCGAAAATGATAGGCAGGATAGTTTATTCACGCTCATTTTCCGAGCTCGGTGCATACGAGGGCGAGCGCATCACCATGACCGAGACGATATACAACCCTACCCCGCTTCCTCTTTTCGCCGTCAATATAGAGGGCTATATATATAACGGGATAAAGATGGCGGAATGCACGCAGGATCCGAAAAAAGCCATGCAATATTTTTACAGCCGCTTTAATCTAATGCCCTTTCAGCAGGTAAAGCGCACGCACAACGCGGTCTGTGCCGCTCGCGGCTACTATCGTCTCGAAACTGTCGATATCTACGGCGGCGGTAAAACCACCTATATCGACGCGCCCGCAGAGCTGTATATCTACCCGCGTATCCTTCCGCTTCCCGAACGAGTCGATCCGGTAAACACCCTGCAGGGCGACCATACAACACGCCGCCATCTCATCTCCGACCCGTTTACCTTTAACGGAATACGGGCATATGCTGCCGGAGACCCGATGAACAGCATAAACTATAAGGCGACAGCACGCAGCGGCGGATGCGACATATCCTCTATTCGCGTCAACAGCCGCGAATTCTGCGCGAATCGCGCGTATATGGTCTATCTGAATTTTCAGCTCGTCGGAGAGAGCATTGCCTCAGAAGCGTACAATTCAATGATGGAGCTCGGGCTGTCGTTCGCCTCGGATATCATTCGCGAGGCGGCGTATAACGGACACCGTGCGGGCTTCGCCACAAACGCCGCTACTATCGACGGAGACGGATATATTCGTTATCCGCTCTCAGGCGGTGAGCTTCACCTCACCGAGATACTGCGGAGCATGGCAAGGATCCGCCTGCGGAGCGGGGTGTCCTTTGCAAGCCTAATCGAAGAGGATCTTGCAGCCGGAATAACGCAGACCGAGGTATATATCCTCACGCCGGGTACGGATGAAAATATCGATCTGCTCGCCTTGCGGCTGCGCGAGGCCGGGAACTCGGTGCTCTGTGTACCGCTGCCGGACGAGCACAAAAAACGCCGCGCGGAGGAAGAAAAGCAGGAAAACGAGCGCATACGCAAGCGACGCGAGGAAGAAAATATCCGTCTGCGCCGCCGCGAGCTTGATGCGATAGAGCGCAGACTGCGCAGGCAGGGTGTTCGAAAAGAGAGCGCGCGAAGCGCAGCCGTTCAAAAGCTCGCCTTTGATCTCGGCATAGATCCCGCCGAGCTTGAAGAGGAGGACAGAGCCGCAGATCATGACGATGAAAGCGGCAATGGTGAAAACGGCAAATGATACCCACCGCGAGCGCGCTGTTTCACACTTGTTCGATTCCTTCTGCCCTGCGTCCTGCGCCAGATGTTTAACATCCGGTTCGGAGATGCTCATCGGCATACAGACTTATACCGACATTACACCGCAAAAATAATTTACTTAAACTATTGTGCGAGGCAGCACAAAAACCGCTCTCGCGCGAACAAACGGTAAGCAAATGAAATTATCCGAAAAAAAATACGATAAAAAATCAGAGCAAAGCAACAGCGAAAAAACATTTTTCGAGAGTGCAGCGACACCGAAGCCGAAAAAGGCGCACGGTCCGTTCATTACCTCCGTGCTTGCACATAAGGCACTGACCGTCCGCTGCGTGGTTTATATGCTGCTGTCGATAATAAGCTATTATTTTCAGTATGCGATATACATAAGCGAAAGCTATACAAAGCTGAGATATCTGCGTCAGCTATTTGTCGTAATATCTGCGCTCTTCCTTGTTGCTTTTCTTATTGCACTGAAACGGCTCACACCGCGCCGCCTGATACTGAACAAGCTGAGAGCCTTTGCCGCAGCCACCGGCATCACCGCAGCATTTGAATCGGTGGTAAAGAAGCTGCATAAGCTGTTCGGGATTCCCGAATACGAACGCATCGACGGCAAGGATGCAAAGAGCTTTATATTCCGCAGCGGCGAGCGGCGCAGGCGCTCCGGCGCGCGTGCATATGCGGATAAGCGCAAGTGGCGCGACATGACGACCCCGGCGGATCAGCTGCGGTACATCTATTTTAAATTTATGAAAGCAAGGATACGCGACGGATATGTTTACGATCCCGTACGCACTCCGCGCGAGCACAAAAAGCTGCTCGGAGACAGCGTCGTGACCGATGACTTTATACACAGCTACTGCGATGCACGCTATTCCGGCGGGACCGCGGCGGTAGGCGAAGAAGATGTTGAGCGCGCACTGCCGCTCGTATCCAAAAACGGCAAGATATCTTAGCCTGTCGCATATTCAGGAGGCAATACGAAGCATATCGGATCAAAAAGCCGCAATGCTAAATAATATTTCAGGGACGACGTAATATTTATGGAAGATATCAGGGTAATTATCGACGATGCCGCCGCGCGCGGCATCTATCGAAAAACAGTGCTGTCACGCAGCACGGACAAGAGCATAAGACGCTGTACGGTATCGCTCTTCCGCAGCTCGCACGGACAGACAGAGGCGCAGTGCGAATATCTGCGTCAGGACGGAAAGGCGGTGCATGAGAATTTCCCGCCGGAGCTGCTCGGTAAGCGTATAACGGAGCTGCTCTCCGGCTACCGGCAGGCTGACATACTGACAACGGCGGGCAGCTGCACCGTCATGATATCACACAGCGGCAGCATACATATTAAAAACGGTATCAAGGCCGACGGCGGCGAGCGCGCCGAGCTAAAAACACACGACCGTGACAAGCAGAGATTTCTGTCGCCCGACGCCCCGTTCCTCCGTCCGCTCGGAATTTCCGATGAACGAGGCAGGGTGCTCGACAGCAGGCGGTCGAAATACAGACAGATAAACCGCTTTCTCGAGCTGCTCGACGATGTTTATCCGAAGCTGCCGCAGGAGGGCGTTCTGACCGTATGCGATCTTTGCTGCGGTAAGAGTGTTCTTGCCTTTGCCTTTATCATTATCTGACATCGGTTCGCGGGCGCGAGGTGGATATGTACGGCGTTGACCTGAAGCCGGATGTTATCGAGCTGTCGGAGCGCATAGCTCGTGAGAGCGGCTGCACCGGACTGCATTTTGTTTGCGGCGACGTATCGCGCTTTACCCCTCCCTCGCCTCCGTCGCTCGTTCTGTCTCTGCACGCCTGCGACACCGCGACCGATCTTGTTCTGTCGCTCGCGGTTCGGTACGGAGCGAAGGTCATTCTCTCAACGCCCTGCTGCCATCACGAGATATTCTCGCAACTCTCAGATCTGCCGCCGATGCTTGCACCTGCATACTCTTGCTATCCGATACTGCGCGGCAAGCTCGCAGACAGTCTGACCGACGGTCTGCGCTGTGCGCGGCTCGAGATGGAGGGCTACAAGGTTCAGACGGTCGAGCTTGTCGATCCTGACGATACTCCGAAAAATGTACTCATACGCGCCGTTCGCGGCAGATATCCCTCCGAGGCAAAGCGAGCAGAGCTTCACGCTGCTTATAACGCGACACTGAAGGCATTCGGAATCTCACCGTCACTCGACCGACTGATAAATGCTGATAGAGACCGATAGAGAAAGACAGAAAAAACATGGAAAGATAGAGAAGAATAAGACAGGCGGCGGATCTCGAGCGCTTTAACAGTCAGTTTGCGTCCGTCATGCTTATTTCAGACTGTGCCTGAAAAATACTCTGCCGAGTGCCCGCGCCGAGAACGGAATGAGCGGATAAAGATACCCCCTGCCGCCCGGGACCGTGCTGTTCGTCGCTATCAAAGCAAGCCCGATTATCACGCCGGCAATAAAGCCCCATCCCCGGAAAAACGATATCAGTATTATCATCAGTATCCTAACGAATTTTATGGCATAACCGAGCTCATAGCTCGGCTGAGCAAAACTGGCGAGCGCCGTAAAGGATATCAAGAGAATGACCTGAGGCACGAGCAAGCCTATCTCGACGGCAAAGTCTCCGAGTATAAGTCCCGCAACTACGCTGAACGAATTTGAGAGAGCATCAGGGGTGTTTAGCGAGGCGAGCTTCAATCCGTCAACGAGAATCTCGACGAGCAGCAGCTGTGCGACGATAGGCATTGCATAATCGTCACGAGGAACAATACACCCGAGCCACGCAGGCAGCGAATCGGCATAATCGAGCGCGACCAGCCACAGCGGAATGAGAAGTATAGAGCCGAGCAGAGTTATAAGACGCACGAGACGCAGATACGTTCCGACTGTCGGAGGAAAATAATAATCATCGCTCTCCTGAAGAAAATCAAAAATTGAGGTCGGCAGTATCATGGCGGACGGCGTATTGTCGCACATCAGTATAACGCTGCCCTCCATCAGCATTGCCGACGCAGCGTCGGGTCTCTCGGTATAACGTATCTTCGGAAACGGATTAAGCACCGAGCGACGCACGAGCAGCTCGCTTATGCTCTCCGCACTGAGATTCACAGCTCCGATATCCTTCATTTGAGCAAGTCGCTCGCGAACGGCTTTTACAAGCCGCTCATCGGCAACTCCCTCGACATATGCTATCACGGTATCGCATGCGGTGCGCTTTCCGATGCGCATCAGCTCCATCCGCAGCTCGGGGCAGCGAACTCTGCGGCGGATAAGCGCGGTATTATTTATCAGCACCTCGCCGAACCCGTCGTGCGGTCCGCGCAGCACCTTATCCTTTTCCGGTTCGCTTATCCCCCTCGCATGATATGTGCGCGCATCAATAACCGTACCGCAGTCCCTGCCCTCGGCAAGCATAACGGCACCGCCGCAGAGCACCGCCGTAACAAGCGAACGAATATCGGTAACAAGATCAAGCTCAATGTACGGAATGTTCGTTCCGAGCTCCTCGACCGATGTGACGGATGCGACATATTCAAAAATTTTTGACATCGAATTTTCATTAACAAAGCCGTCGATATAGTAAAATACGGCACGCCCGCCGCCGAAGCATATTACACGCCGCAGCACGTCAAAGCTGCTCTGCGGCATCAGCGCTCGGTCAAGCTCCTCGCGTGCCCGCGAGAAAAAGTCATCCATTGAGACCACCTCATACACCGCGTCGGCGGTGACAAACATACATTTCGCCCGATATTTTTCTATTCTATTATTTACCGCTGCGGTAAAATTATACACTGAGCCGCAGCGATATCAAAACAACGTCGCATGCGACAAAAGACAAGGAGTTACTATGGAAAGCAAGCGCATACACAAAGCAGAGAATATTGCAGTCTCCGACTGGTTCGGATATAAGGAATATAAATTTACAGTAGACGGCAGAGAAAGCCTTATAGTCTGTCCGGAGCATCCGCTCGACGGCAATCCGTGGGTATGGCGGGCTGAATTTTTCAGCGCCTTTGACTGGGTAGACAGAGCTCTTCTCGAGCGCGGCTGGCATATAGCATATCATAAGGTCAGCGATATGTACGGCAACCCCGAATCGGTCGGGATGCTGCACGATTTCTATCTGACCGTAACGGAAGAATTCGCTCTCAGCCGACGTCCCGCGATTTTCGGTTTTTCACGCGGTGCACTCTATGCTGTTAACTATGCCGCGGCATATCCGGATGAGTGCGGCATACTCTATCTCGATGCTCCGGTGACCGATGTTTTTGTTTGGCCCGGACGCTTTAAGCAGAGCAATGAATGGGCGCAGTGTAAGAAATGCTACGGCATCACCGATGCGGATGAGAAAACATTTCACGGCAATCCGAACGATATGGCGGAAAAGAACGCACGCGACGGCATTCCCTGCTTTATCTGTGCGGGTGATGCGGATACGGTCGTTGACTTTAACGGCTGCGGAAAGATATATTATGAGCGCTATCGCGCAATAAGCGACCGTATAGAGATGATAGTTAAGCCCGGATGCGATCACCATCCGCACTCGCTGTCCGATCCGACACCGATAGTAAGCTATATCGAAAAATACGCCGCAGAGCGCGGGTGCAGAGCTTGAACGGCAAGCGCGCCCTTGCGGGCATCGTGCTGTCCGGGATCGGCGGAAAATTTCGTGTGGAAACCGAGGACGGCAACATACTGATCTGTACCGCACGCGGTGTCCTGCGCCGCGGCGGCGGAAAGCTGCTGCCCGGCGACCGTGTAACCGTTGAGACCTGCACCGATATAAAGCTCTCCGACGGCACTCATACCGAGGACAGTACCGTAAAAGAATCAGGTGCGAGCTTTCCCGGCACTGCGGGTACGGCGCGCGACGGAAGCGACGGTGTAATTTCGGAGCTGATTCCGCGAAAGAACGAGCTTATCCGTCCGCCGCTTGCGAATCTTGAACGCATCTTTGCCGTTATTTCCTCGGCTTTTCCGGAGCCGTCAACGCTGCTTGCGGATAAGCTGATAACCATAGCGGAGCATGAGGGCATCGAGCCGATAATAGTAATAAGCAAGCGCGATCTGTCACCGGAGAACGCCGAGCGGCTGACGGATATATATATACGCTGCGGTTTCACCTCCTTTTCTCTCTCATCCGCTACCGGAGAGGGTGTCGATACACTGCGCGATTATATCGCTCAGAGCTGCGCCGATGGGATATCAACCTTTGCGGGCGTTTCCGGCGCGGGAAAGTCAACCCTGCTCAACGCGCTGTTCCCGTCGCTCGAGCTAAAGACCGGAGAGCTGTCCGAAAAGCTCGCGCGCGGAAAGAACACAACGCGAACCTCGGAGCTTTTTTCGCTTGATTCGCTGCTTGGCACACAGGCAGCAGCATTGAGTGTCGGCTCGCACGGATATATTGCCGATACTCCCGGCTTCAGCATGATAGATTTTACGCGCTACGACTATTACGAGCTTGCCGATCTTCCGCATGTTTTTCGTGAATTCGAGCCGTATCTTGCCAACTGCCGCTACTCGCGCTGCACTCATACGTGCGAGGACGGGTGCGCCGTTCTCGAGGCGGTCAAGACGGGTGCGATACCTAAGACGCGCCACGAAAGTTATCTCTCGATATATGCCGATCTGAAGGATAAGCGCAGGTGGAAAAAATAATACATTTCTCAGTGCTGATAATTCATCCGGGAACGGGCCGTGCACAAACCGAATTGACCTCGACGCAAGCACAATCATAATTCGAGCTGTCTATTTACCGTTTGCAGCCGCGATTACATATTGCCTATCCTGTTTTTGTGTCCGCATAATACTAACACTTTTGAATTTACGGAGCAGTAAATGGAACAAAACAATATTGCCACCAAGAAGAAAAAACGAAAAAAGACGATAATGACCGTCCTGTTTGTACTGCTGAATATAGCCGTCATAGCATGGACGGCATTCAAGGAGTTCGGAGGAAGCAGCGACAGCACACGCTTTTCCGATGTTCGGATAAATTATCTCTTTCTCCTCCCTGCCGCACTTTGCTGCATCGGTGCAATTGTTGCCGAGACGGTCAAATACGCTTTTTTGATGAAAAAGGTAGACGGAAGAGTCGATTGGCGCGTCGCGCGGCGTGTAGTTCTGCTCGGACGCTATTACGACAACGTAACGCCGTCCGGCATCGGTGGGCAGCCGTTTCAGATATATTATATGTCTAAAAACGGCTATTCCGACGCTCACAGCGCAGCGATACCGCTCGCAGGCTTTACCTCAATGCAGTATGGTTTTATACTGCTCGCCGCCGTCTGCTTTATATTCGGCAGTTCGCATCTGAATATCAGCCTTATCAGAGTCTCCTGCTGGGTTGGGCTGTTCTTTTACGCGCTGTTCCCGACCTGCATCCTGATTTCCGCACTCTTTCCGCGATTCTTTTCGCGCATGCTTTCAGCATTCATCGGTCTTTTCTCGCGCATGCATATTATAAAGGACGAAGAAGCGAGCCGAGCAAAGCTGACAAAGACATTTTCCGAATATGCCGTCAGCCTTCGCGGAATGCTTGCAATGCCGTGTGTCTCGATAGGAATAATGGTGCTGTCGGTAATATATCAGGCATCACTCTGCTCTATTCCGTACTTTGTACTACGCGCCTTCGGCGGTACAATGGCATGGCTTCCCTGTTTCATAACGACCGTTGCAATATACGCAACCGTCACATTCATTCCGACACCCGGCAACGCAGGCGCTGCCGAAGGCTCATTCTTCGCCGTTTTTTCCGCGCTGTCATCCGGATATGTATTCTGGGCTATGATGGCATGGCGTTTCTTTGTATATTATATCTTTATTATTCTCGGCGCATTTATCTATATCAGCCGCTGGCTCGGCATAAAAAACGAAAAGGAGGAGCTCCCACACAAGAGCTGAACCGACATGTCAGAAAAAAAGCTGAACATCGCACTTGTTAACGATACATACTATCCTAATGTCGACGGAGTGGTAAAAACGGTCGACAGCTACGCGCGAGTGCTCGGAAAGACTAATAATGTCACCGTATGCGTTCCGAGTCAGGGGAAAACCGTCGATCGCTTTTCGTACCGCGTTATTCGCGTGACGAGCCTGCCGGTGCTGCGAACCGTTTTCAGACTTACACTGCCGCGCTGCAGCTCCGAGCTGCGCAAGTATCTCCGTAATGATGATATAGATATAGTTCATCTTCACTCGCCGTTCGCACTCGGCAGATACGCTATGCGAGCGGCAAAGCGGCGCGGAATCCCGACAGTCGCCACGTTTCACTCAAAATTCTATGATGATTTTATCAATTATACTCACTCACGCCTAATCGCTCGCTGCGAAGTCCGTCGCATAGTGCGCTTCTTCGAGCG
Organism: uncultured Eubacteriales bacterium; assembly: GCA_900545935.1. GTDB lineage: Bacteria > Bacillota > Clostridia > Oscillospirales > CAG-272 > UMGS911. The sequence continues at coordinate 18,320 of URAP01000001.1, read as the reverse complement.
TGCGGACGAGGTATGGGCGGTTAGCAACGGCACAGCGCAGACGCTCCGTTCTTACGGCTATACCGGACCGATACATCTGACCGAGAACGGCACCGATTTTTCGTACCCGGAGAACGCAGAAGAGCTGAAGAAAAGAGCGATCGAGCATTTTCGGATACCTAACGATAAGCCTATCATTCTTTTTGTCGGTCAGCAGATATGGCATAAAAATCTCAGACTCATCATTGACAGCTGTGCTCTGCTCAAGCAGCGAGGAGTGCCGTATCGCGCGATTATCGTCGGTATGGGGTACGATGCCGAGGCGATAAAGCGTCACGCCCGTGAGAGCGGACTCGGCGAAGAGGACATGCTCTTTACCGGAATAATACGCGACCGCGAGCTGCTTGCGGGTCTCGAACTGTCGGCATCTCTCTTCTACTTTCCGTCTATGTATGATAATGCACCGCTCGTTGTTCGTGAGGCATCGGCAATGCATCTGCCGAGCGTACTGCTTCGCGGTTCGAATGCGGCGGAACCTACCCGCGACGGAGAGAACGCAATACATGTTCCGGATGAAGCATCGGCTGCTGCCGATATTATCGAAAAATATCTCTCCGAGCCTGACCGTCTCCGCGAGATCGGGCTGCGGGCAAGCCGTACGATAGGCAGACGATGGGATGAGATAATTCCTACGGTATACAGCGACTACCTACGTATAAATGCAGAGCATACGGCGCAGCAAAGTAATTGATCGCGCTTCATCGTACATATACCGTCTTTTAAGCAATAAATCACAACATATAATGATAAAGCACACAGCAAGCCGTTCCGGGACTGCCGGAAAGCCGTTGTGTGCTTTACTATCTTATATCATTTAAATTACAAACGTACAAAGCAAAGGCGCACCGCGCTCACAATGACCGACAGTGAGTGAGCGCGGTGCGCGGAAAAAATGAAAAATTAAGACAATCAATTACTCGGCATCCGAGCTGTCGTCGGAGTCGGTATCTTTATCTGCTTCATCTGTATCAGCGGCGGAAGTACCGCAGCAGCCGCAATCATCATCGGTGTCGCAGCCGCAGTCGCAATCCTCAAAATCGCAGCAATCGTCGATATCGCAATCATCATCGTCATGGCAGAGAGCGCAGCAGTTCGAATGATATTTATCAAAGAAGTACTTAGCCGCAAGATAGATAAGCGTTGCGGCACCGACAACGGCGGTGATGATAACAACAGCCTTTACTGCGCCGGATTTCTTCTCAGGTTCCTTCTTGTAAATGCACGGAATATTCATTTTACTATCCTCCAAAAAATAAATTTATATTATATGGTAACTTATATTCTTCTCAACATTTATATTGTAACACGTAAGTTACCGTCAGTTGTGAATACATTGTAACATTTAATAAAAACAAGAGCAAAGCTCAATCATTTTCGGTTGTATCGTCTGCCTCACTCCCGACGGTATCCTCGGTCTTTACATCCCTTTTTCGATCGAGTATAAGCCGATTGACCGATTCTTTTGCGAAATAGTTGATGATCGTGGCAATAGGCGCTGCAATGAACATAAACGGCGTTCCGAAGAGTCCGCCGAAGAATACCACTGCTATTATCAGCAGCTCGGGATCAATGCTGCATGTAGTCTTGAGTACATATTTTTCTATCAGCTTTGAGTCGATAAGATGGATAGCAACAACCACAATGAGATAGAAAAGCAGCTTCCCCGAATCGGCAAGCAGAACGATAAACAGTCCCGGAAGCAGACCGATGAATATTCCGATATACGGAATAACATTCATTATCGCAAGAATAATACTGATAAACGGAGCGAACGGAATGCGGAAAAGCGAGAGCAGCGCCACGGACAGCCCCCATATTATCACAATATCAATCAGCTTTCCCGTAATATAGCTGTTATATACCTCAAAAATGAAGCTGCTGTTCTCCTTTATCCTGTCAACCACCTTCCGCGGCAGAACGGCGCGCAGCAGTCTGCGGCAGACACGGAGCAGCCGCTCGCGGTCGATAAGCAGATATATTGCAATGACTATACCGAGGAAGATATCCATGGTGACCGAGACCGAGCTTTTAAGAACATCAAGCACATACGGAGTAAGATCCGTAAGCGACTCTGTTATTCCGGAAATGAAGCTTTTGATCATTCCGAGCAGCTGATTCGGAAGATAATTCTCATCGCCGGTGTTCAGGCTCTCCATCAGACCGGTTATGCTTTCGCTCAGATCGAGATACTTGACGCGCAGATTCTCGTAGCTGTCGGTTATCTGCGGTATCATGACCGAAATAAACAAAACAATAACGAGAATAACAGCAAGCATCGCGATAATTATCGACAAAAGTCTTGCGCTCTTATTGACAGATGAACCGCTCGAAGCTTTATGCCCTGATTCCTTTTTTCGCCCGAGCCTTCTCCGGACGGACGAGGCAAGCGCCGAAAAACCTCTGCTTGCCTTTTCGGAAGCCGGACGAGACGAGCGGTCTGTCGCACCGGCGGCAATATCGATCTTTTGCTTTTCTGCCGCGCGCGCGGCATGCCTTTTAGCCATACCGGCAAATGCCGAAGTGAGATAATGCTCTATCGAATTCTGCATAGGGTAAAGCGCGAGAGCGATAAAAAAGCCTACAAACAGAGGAAACAAGGCGCTGAAGAATGATCCGACAACTCCGAATATAGACTTATAGTGCAGCAGAAACACGAGGCAGGCGAGAGCAAACAGAATAACGAGCACGACCTGGCGCGTAATACCGCGATGCTCCTCCTCAAACTTCATTCTCTTCATCGACCATTCACCTCCCCGCCGTTTTCGTTTTTACCGTCTTTTGCGTTCTCGGCGGAATCTTTTTGCTTCACGGTCTGCAAATCATCGGTACACTGCCCGTCCGTTTCCGAAGCGTCTGCGCCTTCCTCCGATATTTCCGAATTATCTATATCACCCATATCTTCAGGAGCATCGCTCACACCGTCCGTAACGCCGACAACGGCGGAGCGACGGGTGGATTCGAGCCTGCCGAGCAGCTTGCGCAAAATGCTCGTTATCAGCACATAGAGCGGCACTCCTATGAACATTCCGACTACGCCGAGCAGATCGCTCATTACAGTGATGGCTATAATAACTCCGAGCGAGCTGATACCGATAGAGTCGCCGAGGATCTTAGGACCGATAACATTACCGTCAAGCTGCTGAATGATAATAACGATAATAACAAACAATATCAGCTTTGCAGGGTCGGCGATAAGCACGAAAAACGCACTCGGTATAAGTCCGAGTATCGGTCCGAAGAAAGGGATTATATTCGTCACGCCGATGATAACACTGATAAGCTGATAGTGCGGGATTCCGACGATCATCAGCGTTATGAACGTAATTATTCCTATAATAAGCGAATCGAGCAGCTTTCCGACAATAAATCCGCCGAAGGTCTTGTCCGAAAAAACGGCATAATCGATAAAGGTTTCCGCAGCCCTTTCAGGCAGCAGCGCGCGCACGAGCTTTTTGCTGCGGTCGGCAAAGCGCTCCTTTGCAAAAAGAAAATATACCGAAATGACCGTTCCGATAATGATATCCTGCACCGTTCCGAAAAGTCCGGTAAGAAATGATGTAATATAAGGGGTGATGCTGTTAATGAGTTCATACGAGTTGCTGATAAACTCGCCTGCTGATTTGGTCAGCTTTGCGGTATCTATGAAGCTGAGCTTTCCGAGCGTCGAGACAATAAAAGTCTGCGCCGAGGCAATGTACGAATCGGCTTTGCTCATCAGATCCTCGTAGCTGTTTATCATCTGCGGAATAACGATAAGCATGAGCAGCACTATAACGCCGATATAAAATACATAGGAAACGATAATGGCAAGTATACGACGCAGCTTTGCGCCAATGCGGAGAGGAATGCGGGACAGCAGCTTTTCCTCTATCAGCTTCATAAACGGGTTGACAAGATATGCGATGACAAAGCCGACAATAAGCGGTGACAGCGTGCCCATAAGGCGGGAGAGAAATGCGATCACCGTTTCGAGGTTGAGCACGGCAAAAACGCCGAGAGAGGCTACGGCAATCATAACGCAAATATACGCCGTCAGCGACGAATATCTGTTTTTTTCGGTTGAATTTCTGCTGTTTTTCATTATATCCGTACAGCTTTCGCCTGCGAAAGCATCCCTTTCCCGCGCCGCCGCTCGAAGCGTGCGCAAATTTAAATCATCTGCGGTGCAGCACTACCGATTCGTTATTATATTGAAGGGATATGTGCGCACCTAAACGGCATTGAAGAACCAAGCCGCCGGATCGTCATATCACTGCAGGGGCTGAGCCGCATATTTATAATAAGGTGAAAACGGACTGTAAAAACGCATTTTGACAGTCCGTTTTGTGATAAAGTGGATATCTCGTAAGTCCGGTGCGCTCGTCTTCGAGATCCCTCTATATGGGTCAAAAACGAAATTCTTCTTCGCTTGCCGTTTCGTCGATCGGGATCATGTAAGGCTCATCGTCCTCATCCTCGTCATCCGAATCGTCCTCATCGTAATCATATGGATCAAAGCCGTCGAATACATCCGAGCTCTCCTCGGCAAGGCGGAGCGTATATGCTGTTACCGCGCCTACTGCGGCTGCAATGCCGGACAGCGCCGCAAATATAGTTGCTGTGGTCTTTTTCTTGCCGATAAGGCACAGCAGTGCGCCTATAAGCGATACTCCTGCGCAGACAAAGGACGCTATCGAAGCGATAAGCGATACGTTTTTACCGTCAAAAAAGCGAGATCTCATAATGCACCTCCGTTAATTGATAAGTATTTTTATATTATTTAATAACGTGCCGTTCAGCACGGCGCGATTATTTATTATTCGCAGCATTCTGCTTGAGATAAGCGTTTATAAAGCCGTCAATATCACCGTCCATTACCGCGGTAATATTTCCGTTTTCGTAGCCGGTGCGGGTATCCTTTGCAAGCGTATAAGGCATAAATACATATGATCGTATCTGTGCGCCCCACTCGATGTTGGTCTTTACGCCCTGAATATCCTCGATCTTATCGAGCTTTTCGCGCTCCTTGATCTCCATGAGCTTGGACTTAAGCATCTTGAGCGCCGTTTCCTTGTTTTGGAGCTGGCTGCGCTCGGTCTGACAGCCGACTACGATTCCGGTAGGAATGTGAACGATTCTGATAGCCGAGTCGGTCTTGTTGATATGCTGACCGCCTGCGCCGCTTGAGCGATGCGCGGTGATCTCGAGATCCTCGTCACGCAGCTCGATCTTTCCGTCGTCATCCGAAAACTCAGGCATTACCTCGACCGATGCGAATGAGGTCTGCCGCCTGCCGGAAGCATCGAAAGGCGAAACGCGGACAAGCCGATGGACACCGTTTTCGCTCTTAAGATAGCCGTATGCATTTATTCCCTCGATAAGAATGGTAGCGCTCTTAATACCCGCCTCATCGCCGTCGAGCCAGTCTATGAGCTTTACCTTAAAGTTGTGGCGCTCAGCCCAACGTGTGTACATACGATAAAGCATCTGAGCCCAGTCCTGAGCCTCGGTTCCGCCGGCACCGGGATGGAACGAAAGAATGGCATTATTGGAGTCATACTCGCCCGAAAGCAGAGCCTCTATACGCTCGGAAGCCTCGGTCTCGGTTATAGCCTTGACCTCTGAGAGCACCTCCTCGGTAACGCTGTCATCGCCCTCCTCGAGAGCCATTTCGATAAGCACAAGCGTGTCCTCATAGCGAGAGACAAGCCTATCGTAGCGTTCGACCTTGTCCTTCTTGACCTTGAGTTCCTTCAATACCTTGCCGGATTCTGCGGCATCGTTCCAAAAGTCGGCTGCCGAGGTCTTGCTCTCAAGCTCCTCGACCGATTTCTTCGTTTCTTCGATCTGAAGAGCCGAGCCGAGGTCGACTATTTTTTCCTTCATGTCAAGAAGCGTTCGCTTTGCTTCATCAAGTTCTATACTCAATTTACGGTATCCTCCAAAAAATTAATAAAGCGCCTATATATCTGCGCAGGTGCGTCCTTTATACAATAGCCGTACATTACTGCAGTGCAGCTAAAATGAACGCGCCATGCGCGAATCGAATATCTCTGCCTGTATATCTGCGCCGCTGCGCTCGCCCGCCCCGACAACAAGGTCGCGAAGTACGCGACATACGGGAAATTCGGTCTCATAATGCCCCGCCTCAATAACGGTAAGCCCGAGCACATCGGCATCGATCCGCGCGTGATGTCCGGCCTCACCGGTAACGAGGACATCCGCCCCCGCCGCAAGCGCCGCCGAAATAAAATCCTTGCCTGCGCCGCCGAGAACGGCAACACGTCGAACCGGTCGATCGGACGGTATGAGCGTGACCGTATCGGCACCGAGCGAGTGCTTTACATAAAGCGCATAATCCGTCGCGGAAAGCTCGGTGTGCGGCGTACCGACAGCCCCCATTTCATCGGTAAGCGGCTGCGTTTCGATCAGCCCGAGCCTCGCTGCAAGCGCAGTATTTACACCGAAATCCACAGCATCAAGACGGGTATGAAACGACATTACAGCCGTATCCGCCTTTATAAGCGATATATACAGCGGATCGATAACGTTTCGCACGGGCTTGAATATAAGCGGATGATGTGAAACGATTACTTCACACCCGGTCTCGACGGCACGCCTTGCGGCAGCGGGGGTGACATCGAGAGTTATTAAAGCGCAGTGCACCTCACGCTCGCCGTTCGGGAGCAGCATAAGTCCGTCGTTATCCCATTCGCAGGAGAGCGACGGAGGTATCTGTCTATTAAGCTCGGTATAAAGCTCGCGTACATTCATAACCGCAACCTTCAGCCTTTCTTATGTTCGGTATCTGCGGAATCGTCGCAACGCGCCGCAGCAGTCATCGCCCGAAGCTCGGATATCGTATCCGAGAGCTGCGTAAGTATGTCGGTCTTATCCGTATAGGTACGGCATCTGACCGAGTGCGAGAGCTCCGCATCATCCATATCGACATCCGGGGCATCGCTCTGCATCACCGAACGAGCAAGTCCGTCTCTGCGGCGCTCAAGCCGATCTGCAGCCATTGCGGCATGATCGGCAAACAGCGACATATCGGTATGATGCTCGGGCATGCCAACGAGCAGCTGCGCCTCAGTGTATTCGGCAGTTTTGCCGGCATATCCCGCCTCAATGACCGAATAAAGCCGCTTGCCGTCGCGTGCAAGATGCTCTGCCGCGATCGAAAAGCCGTTCTGAGCAAGATAACGGCGCAGCGATTCGGCGCGTGTCATCGGCTGTAAAAACAGTCGAACATCTCCGCGCAGATAAGGCGCCTCTGATATTATCCTTGCGATAAGCTCGCCGCCCATCCCGCTTATTACAACGGCATCCGGCGAATATACCTCAACGCCGTGAAAGCCGTCGGTCAGCAAAAGCTCAACCTTATCGGACACTCCGTAGCGCTCAGCATTTCGCTTTGCGCTGTCAAGCGGTCCCTGCCGAATATCACATGCCACAGCCCGCTCCGCCTGCCCGCGCAGGAGCAAGGCTATCGGGAGCAGACCGTGGTCGGTTCCTATATCGGCGACGATGCATGCACTGCCTATCGCCTTCGCGATACAGCCGAGTCGGCTGTCAAGGGTGATATTCAAGACTCAGGCGTTAGCCTTTCCCTCAAGAAAGGTGTTGAGCTTTTCGACAAGTGCGTCTGCATCGGTTCCGTGAACCTCGCATGCATCCGCGATAGACTCGCCTCTCGAAGCGGGGCAGCCGAGGCAATGCATACCGATATCAAAGAAGAACTGAGCGGTATCTACATCAAAATCAAGAACATCGCCGATAAGAGAATCCTTTGTAACCTTCATTTTACTATCCTTTCACGGGCATAATGCCCTGACACAGTTGGAATTTACGGCATCACCGCACAAATAATGCAGCGCCGAGAATATTTACTTACAATAAATATTATACCCGCCGCACGGCAAATTGTCAAGAGGCAGCGCAGGTCTCGACACTGTTATATTCATATATATCCATAATTACAATTTTCTCTTGAATTCTCCCGTACCTGATGCTATAATATCTATGAAAAATATACGCAGCCGAGATTATTTTGCTGCAAAAGTGAGGAAAAACAAGATGGACTGTCTTTTTTGTGAAATTATCGCCGGAAATATACCGTCAAACAAGCTGTATGAGGACGACCGTGTGCTTGCTTTTTACGACATCAACCCGCAAGCGCCCGTTCACTTTCTCGTGATACCGAAAGCACACATTGCCTCTGCCGATGCCATAACCGCGGATAACGCAGAAACTGTCGCATACATTTTCTCGCTCATCCCCGCCCTTGCGGCGAAGGCGGGCTTGACCGGAGGCTACCGCGTTATCACCAACTGCGGTCCGGATGCATGCCAGTCGGTGCCTCATCTTCATTTTCATGTTCTCGGCGGCGCTCAGCTCGCCGATAGGATGGCATAACCGAAATATACAGTCGCGCCGTTGCGCAGCGTTTTTGCGGCAGCTTCGCCGCTGTTCGTCGCACTACTTGAGAAAATGACCGAGGTATAGCTAAAGCCATAGAATAATTCTTTCCGAAAGGAGCAGGATCAAAATGGGTATCACGAAGCGTTTTCTGTGTACCGCGCTCTGCGCGATACTCATTCCGGCCGGTGCTCTTGCGGCGGAAAATGAACAACGTGCCGAAACCGTCGACGGATTTGTTCCAGCATCGGAGCGGGCGCTGTATGACGGCGTTACGCTGCGCAGCTATGACCTTTCCGACCGGCTTCTTGACACAGCCGATACAGGCAGAACGGTGTCATGCTACGGCATTCAGGATTTCAGCACGGTCGAGTTTGATCCGGCGCAGACCGACCTTTATCTCGACCTTGTCCCCGGAGGTCCGGCACTCGGAAAGCTGAGCACGGTAAGCAACACAGTTCATGCTTTTGCCGCCTCGGCATCGGACGGAAAGATTCCCATCGCCGCGATAAACGCCGGTATAAGAACCGAGAGCTACATACTCTCCCGCGATCGCGACATCACATATAACGGTGTGACCTATGCTAAGAACGTAAAGAGCGGCATAGTACTTCCCTGCGGCTTTACCGTAGTAAACGGCGAGATCATTTCCGGCGCTCAGATCGAGCAGGAAACTCCGTATTCGGCTCGATATTCTTTCGGTATAACAAGCGACCGCATCCCGTTTCTTGCGCTGCCCGAGGTAATAATCACTGTCTCCGGTGCCGCCGACAGCTTTGTTACCGATGCACTCAACCGCCTGCCGGTCGAGGATGCAGTCATAATCTATACCGACAAAGGTCCGGAGTATAATCAGGCGCTCGACGATGCATATGAGGTTGTCGTCGACTGTTCCGACAATTATACCGTCAGGCACGGCGCGGAGATCGTCGGTACCGTAACCGAGATTTATGCGCCGGGCGGCAGCGATCCGCAGATGAAGCCGAATCGTATTATTATGACGGCAAGAGGCGACTCCGCGGTATCGAAGATCTCCGGTTATTCAGTCGGTGATACGGTACGTCTCGACATAGAGGTGTCCGACGCGCTCGGACGCTCCGATGAGCTGCTCATAAATGCCGAATCCGCAACCGGCGGTCATCTTCCGCTCATGATAGACGGCGAGCCGTGTTCATACGAAAATCTTCACCTGACCGAGCGCTGCTCCGCATCGATCATAGGCTATACCGAGAACGGCAGTATTATGCTCATATCTCTCGACAGCAGTAAGGATAACGATCCCGAGCGGCTTTTCTCGATATCTCAAATGTCATATCTTGCCCGCGAGCTCGGTCTCGTCAATGCTCTGCTGCTCGACATCAGCAACTCGGTAACCATGACGGCAGCCGACGGTGACGGCTATGACCTTGTAAATATTCCGAACGGCGGAGACGAACGCCCCGTGACCGGCACGCTGATACTCTCGCACGGAGCGGCAGGCAACGCGCAAGGAGATTTTGATATTCCTAAGCTCGTTCGGTTCGATGAGGACATATCGGCGCTGCGCTTTTCAGACAGCTCAATGCACAAATATCTGCGTACAGGCAGCGGAGGACACATCGGCATCGACGGCAATGTTTGCTATGACAGCATCGACAAAGCACTGCATATGAGCGCGGCGGAGACCGATGCCGCACTCTCACTCCGCTATATATACGCAGAGCAATGTCTGAATCTATCGGAATACCGATATATTTCCGTTATCTATCGCACGGATGATCTGCCGGACAGACCGGACGGCAATCCCGATGAAGGCAGCACAGCTACCGCGCAGTCTATGACGGTGCGGCTCATGCTCATGGACGGAACATATCTGCCGGAGCAAGATATAGACCTTTCCCTGCCGGACAAAAAATATCGCTATGCATTGATTGATCTGTCACAGCTGCCGGGACTCGGCGGAGAGCTTTGCGAGCTTCGGCTTGAGCTTTCATCGAGCGTCGGCGCGGAGGTATCGCTCGGCTCGGTAGCGTTGTTTAAATCGCACTCGGATGCCGTTCTCGGGTCGGCACGCCTTACGGCGGAGGTAAACGGTGATCCGTATATCCCTCTCGGCGATGTCAACGGCGACGGAGCAACGGATATTAAGGATATCGTCCGCCTGATGAAATCCATCTCCGGCGGTACGGTCGAAACGACTCATACCGACATAAACGGTGACGGAGTGACCGATGTGCGGGATATCATACGGCTGATGAAAATGATATCGAAGAGCTGAGCTCGCATCTGTTTGCTAAAAAATAATAGCTATTACGGTATTCCCGACACGCGGATAACGCGCAGCTCGGGAATACCGTTTTATTTTTTTCAGCCGAATATGCGGCACGGCACATCGGTTTTCGCTCCGTTTTTTCGCAGATTAAGACATTACGTTGTTACTCTGCGTACCTCGCAAGCCGGAATAGCGTTCGAAAACGGTCATGCCTCTTTATCCTCGGATGCGAAGCGCCCGTATACCTCGCTCGTCGGCACGACATAGACAAAAGCGCTCTCATCCGCCTCGCGTATCACGCCGCGCAGTATAAGCAGATCGTACCGTGTTACAACACTGACCGCAATAGTCTGCGGCGTACCGGTATAGCCGCCGCGGGCGCAGCCGAGATAATAAAAGCTGTGAATGCCGCGCTCGCGCAGAGCAGCCGTCACCCTCTCACCCTCGGAGGTGATGACAGTTACGGTGATACGGTGCTGCTGCGCATAAAAGCTATTCATGGTTTTGCTTTCGGCGTAAATAGCGACCAGGCTGTACAGCGCAAGCTCTATTCCGAAGCACAGCCCGGCTGCCGCAATTATTATTCCGTTCAGAACGAGTCCTATTCCGCCGACCGTTTTGCCGGTCCTCTTTCTGATATAAAAAATAATAAAGTCCGTTCCTCCGGTGGAAAACCCCGCACGAAAGCACAGTCCCATTCCGCAGCCGCCGATAACCCCGCCGAACACGGCGCAGAGCAGCGGATCTGACGTTATATTCAACGGCGGAAGCAGTTGCAGAAACATCGCAGACATGCCAAGCGCAAGGAACGACAGCAGAGTGAAGCGTTTACCGAGAGAAAAATAGGCAAAAACGGCAAGCGGTATATTTATCGCAATGATTAGGAAATATATCGGAATTCCATGCGGCAGCAATCGACCGGAAAGCGCCGACAGAAGCTGTGCAAGTCCGGTCACACCTCCGGTATACAGTCCGGCAGGCGAGAGCAGACTGCCGACGGATATTGCCGATCCGAGCCCGTAGACGAGCGCGGCAAAAACGGCATAGATAAGGCGCGAGCCGCTTTTTTTCATTAATTTGCCGCCTTTCCAAAATAATTTTTCATACTTATTTTATACCGCTTCATTCATTATATACTATGCAATTTTATCGTAAAAGCGAAAAGAATATTTCTGCGGCATAATTACCGCAAAAATTCTTTGCAAAGGAAAACGTACAGAGCGAAAATTTCGGAACCGATTTTTGCAATGCACGGAAAAATAAATGAAAAAAACTCTGATAATGTTCGGCACTGCGCTGCTCACCGTGCTCGGTATCGCAACAAACGCGATAACAGCGGTCACGCATACACCGACAACGCCCTATGGATGGTATTTTGTCCCAAACAATACCGGAACAACACCACTGCTCGATCCGGGCATGAAGTTTGCCGAGGAGCACGGCGGCTACTACTGCGACCGTCGCTGTGAGGACGGCGAAAAGGTAATATATCTGACCTTCGACGCCGGATACGAAAACGGCAACGTCGAAAAAATAGTTGATGCTCTTGATGCTCATGGTGCGCACGGCAGCTTCTTTATTCTCGAGAATCTCATACGCCGAAATCCCGAGCTTGTACAGCGTCTGCACGACGGCGGTCATGCTGTATGCAATCATACCTGCCGCCATCACGATATGACAAAGGTAAGCCGAGAGGAGTTCGAGCGGGAGCTTCGCGGACTTGAGGAGCAGTATACCGCCCTTACCGGAGACGAGCTTACACGCTGCTACCGTCCGCCCGAGGGACGCTTTACCGAGCAAAATCTCGATTGGGCTACCGAGCTCGGCTATAAAACAATATTCTGGAGCTACGCCTATGCGGACTGGGACAATGACAAGCAGCCTGATCCGGAAAAGTCGATAGAAAAGATCCTCGCGCACACGCATCCCGGTATGATAATTCTGCTCCATCCCACCTCGGCAACCAATGCGGCGATAATGGATACTCTGCTCAACCGTTGGGAGGAGATGGGATACAGCTTTCGCTCGGTGGGTGAGCTTGAATGACAAAATGGCACACGCGACTTTTGCTCGGTGCGGCTGTAATAACCGCCGCATTGTCTCTGACCTCGGCACTTCACGGCTCGGGCTATACCGAAAGGGATGAGGCAATGGGTGTTGTAGGCGATGCAAATAAGCGTATAGCGCTTACCTTTGACGACGGACCGCATCCGATCTATACACCCGAGATCCTCGACATTCTCGCCGAATACGACGTCAAGGCTACCTTCTTCGTGGTTGGTGAAAATGTACGCAATAATCCGGAGCTTATAGAGCGCGAGCTCGAGGAGGGACACGAGGTAGGAAATCATACCTACACTCATCCCTGTGCACTCGCAAAGCTGAGCTGTGCAAAGCTCATGGATGAGATAAGCGAATGCGAGGATGCCATATTCGAGACCGTCGATTTTCGCCCTCATCTCTTTCGACCACCCGGAGGAGCAAACACCTGCGCTGTCAAACGCGCCTGCTCCGAGCTTGACTACATCGAGGTGCTGTGGAATGTCGATACAATGGATTGGAGCGCTAAGACCTCGCTTGACAGCGCACTACGCACGGTAAGAACCAATGTCAAGGACGGCTCTATAATCCTATTTCACGACTACGTTGGAAGGAAGAAGCCGATAACCGCTCAGGCACTGCGAGTGCTGCTGCCCGAGCTGCGCGAGGCGGGATATGAATTTGTTTATGCCGAGGAACTGCTCGGATAAGTCGCATACCCGCTCGACATCATGTCGCAATGCTGTGTCAAGACGGCATTACCGGCATAAACTGAAATTGTAATAGCCATTATTACAATAAAAAGTCCCCTTATGAAGCAAACGGGCGGAGACTCTGTACAGAACCCGCCCGCAGACTTCATATATCATATCACCGCCATGAAAAAAGGCGGTGATCTCACACATCACGAAAGGGAGCTTTCGCTCGACGAAAGCTACGGTCATAAGTATGGAAGTAAACAGACCGGGCTGCGGCTGCGGCGCCATTTGCACGCAGGACGCAGAGGTTAACGTCTATCCGTCGCTCGCAATGATATATCCGCCTATTCAGCAATTCAGATTGCTGTATGATTCCCCGACCGCACTCTCGCGCGGTACGATATTCCGCGAACTCGATAAGCCCTTTACGGCACGTGCGGTCCAGCGCTCGGGCATGCCTATGCGAAACGGAATTGTGAGGTAACGGCATGAATGAAAAAGAAAAAGCACTGCGCGCCGTTCAGGAATATGATTTTCAGTGTATCGAGGCAGGACTGTACCTCGATTCACACCCATCCGATAAGGACGCAATGAACTATTTCAACGCCTCCCGCGAGGCACTCGCAGGTGCCGTTGAAAACTATGAAAAATGCTACGGAGCACTGAGCTACTCCGGAAATATCATTACCGCCGATTGCGGCTGGAACTGGGACGCCACACCGTGGCCGTGGGAGGAATAAGCTATGTGGAAATATGAAAAAAGACTCGAATATCCCGTCCACATAAAGCACCCGAATCCCGCTGCCGCAAAGATAATCATCAGCCAGCTCGGAGGTCCGGACGGAGAGACAGGTGCGGCGGAGCGTTATCTCAATCAGCGCTATTCGATGCCCGACCGAAAGGTTATCGGTATTTTGACCGATATCGGTAGAGAAGCCTCTGAAATGTTCCATTCAGAGGCTACGGCTTTTTTTGATGCTTTTGCAACCGTATAGCTCCACTTCATAGGAAGTAAATTCAGATATACATCTATGTTGTCCTTATCTTGAACTACCATCTTGTCTAAAATGTGCTTATAGAACTCATCTTCGTACTCCACACCGCTGACAATCTCTTTGATTGCATCCTCAATTTCTTTTAGGAGCTGCTGTTGCTGCTCAATCATTTCACGCTGCTTATCCACGCTTTCGATGATAGATTGAAGCTCCTCGATTTCCGCATCGCAGCTTGCACGGGTGGCGGTAAATTCGTCCTTGTTAATCAGATTGGACATATACAGGTCAATCAGATTAGCCCGCTTGCCCTCAATCTTCTTAATCTGCTCTTGCAGCTTTAGGACATCTGTACCCGTCGTATCCATAGCAATAATGGATTGAATGACGGCAGTTAGGTTATTTATGATTTTGTTCCTGTTGTATTTAAGGCTCTTGGTTACGAGATACATAATGTGGGTCGCATCCTCATTGCGGATAGACAAGCCCGTACAGCCGACTTGGTTTCCCGCTTTGTCGATATGGGGGCTACCGTGTTTTGCGGCTTCATTACAGCGCCACGCCTTGTATCGGCTGCCGTCCTTTCTGGTTTTATACCTTGCCACATAGCTTGAGCCGCAGCAGCCGCATTTGATTTTACCAGAGAACGGATAGCGGTTAGAGTGCTTCGCCTTGCCCTCCTGCGAAAGTGACTTTGCATCTAAAATTCGGTTTGCTTCATCGAACAGTTCACGGGAGATAATCGGCTCGTGATGGTCTTTAATGATAACAAATTCCTCTTGCCCACGGTTGTATTTCTTTTCGTGAGATAGGAAGTCTGGCGTATAGGTCTTTTTCTGCACCAAGTCGCCGCAGTATTTCTCGTTGCGTATCACTCGCAGAATGACCGTGTTGCTCCATTCCTTGACCCGCATAGGACTGATACCTTCCTCACGAAGCTCACGGGCGATGACATGCGTTCCCTTGCCCTCATTGACGAACTTATGGAAGATAAGGCGTACAACCTTTGCGCCTTCCTCGTTGATGGTCATTTTGCCGCCCTCGACATCGTAGCCCAACATACTTCTACCGAACACAACGCCCTGTTCCATCTGGCGTTTTTGTCCCCACTTTACACGCTCAGAAGTCTTGCGGCTTTCTTCCTGTGCAATAGAGGACATAATCGCCAGACGAAGCTCTGCATCGCCGTCTAAGGTGTTGATATTGTCATTCATAAATATAACACCGACGCCGTGCTTTTTCAATTCACGGGTGTAATATATACTATCAAGGGTGTTTCTCGCAAAACGGGAAATCTCCTTGGTGATAATCAAATCAAAGTAGCCGTTCTTGGCGCACGCTATCATACGGTTAAACTCTTTGCGCTTCTTCGTGTTCGTGCCAGAAATGCCCTCATCGGCAAAAATCTCATAAAGCTCCCAATCGGGGTTGCGCTCAATATACTGTCTGAAATACCGCTGCTGGCTTTCAAAGGAATTGGCTTGGTCTTCATTGTCCGTTGAAACACGACAGTAGGCAGCTACCTTTCTTTTCGTTTCAACCATCTTCAGCTCTTGGTTTAGGCGTTCATATCTATTTATCATAGCGAAGCTCCTTTCTCAGTAAACTTTGTTACTGTATTTAATTATAGAAAAAAGAGTGTGCGGTGTCGAATGTGCAAATTTGTTTTTTCACTCGGCTATGTAAAAACGCCAAGCGTTATGCTCGGCGTCTGCTTTTTTGCTCCCTGCTATATTGCTTTTCAAGCTCGACCAAACAGCGTTCCCGCTGAGAATGTGTCAGCAGCTTTCTTTTCTCCAAAGAAAGGAGTATCGACTTTTGGATATTCATAAGGAACGCAGCGTGTTCCTGCTCGTTTAATTCTGGAACAGGGTCGCCAACATAAACAAATTCTCTATACAACAGCCGCAACACCTCCCTCGTTTCTAATGTATATGAGCTACCGCTTGTACCGTATAACGAGAAGGCTAATCCTTTTTTGCAAGCCCTATGCTGATGGCAAGGGCTTTATCTGCGCAATGAATAAAACGCCTGTCAAGAGTTCCTAAGTACTCTCGCAGACGTTGCTTGTCTATGGTGCGGATTTGTTCAAACAATATGATTGAGTTCTTGTCCAGACCGTCGAAGTCTTTAATTAAGGTGTGCGTAGGCAGTTTCGCTTTTGTGTGTATCCGACTTGTGATAGGGGCGATAATGACCGTAGGGCTATGCTTGTTGCCTATATCGTTGGAAATGATAAGTACAGGTCTTGTGCCGCCCTGTTCCGAGCCGATAACGGGATTTAGCTCGGCATAATAAATGTCGCCACGCTTGATAGTCAATTCCATTGTGTTTGACCTCCCAATATGATTTAGGCAGAGGTTTTCTGCCTATGTAGGCAGCCAAACACAAGGAAGTATTTAAGGTCGGGAGAGCATAAACAATCTCTCTGTTCTTTTGACCGCCTTGCGTCTGGCTGCTATGAGAAAGCATTTCAATTTGTCCTCGACACCCCGAAATGCTATTGGGAAGTCGCCAAACGGTCAGCAGCGAACTGACACCACGGGAGTTTCACCCCAACTGTCGTTCTGACAGAGCCGCCCTCATTGCCTGCGACGGTTTTATCACGCTCGGACTGTGACTGGACGGGAGTATCATTGTCCTCTTTGTGGGTTATGGCGAAATCGGGAGCTGCCCGATATTTTGAGTAGGTAGTTATCGCTCTCTGCCTTGCGGCAGGTTATGGCGTACCTCTCGACACGCTTATGCTCATCACAATCACAAAGAGAAGGTATTTGGCGAATGGGTATTCGGTTTTCAAAGAACAATCCCGTTTTCGCCACACAAAGGAAAACAGGGCGAGAGGTTTTGTCCTCTCACCCTGTAGCCCGTGGGAAAGTGCTTTTTTGGACACTATCCCAAAAGTTTTTTAATTTTTTGCTTCAGCCTTCCTAACCGCTTATAGACGGTATCCTCTTTCATACCGAGAATGGCAGCGATTTCGGCAATGGAATAACCTTGTATTTTGCAATAAAATCGCCTGTAAGGTAAGCCTGTCCACCTTAATCAGCACTTGATAAAGCTGCTGATTTTCGATATTGTCCAGAAAGTCCTCGACCGTTTTTATTTCGGGCTGTGTTATATCCGCTGCGACTTCTTCAAGGTATGTACCTGTTTCCTGCATACGCTGATAGTAACGCCTGTCGGAATTGAAAATCGCCCAATCGTGAACACGGAGCGTTTCTATGTCGTTTTCGCTGACACCTAAACTGCGCAACTGTTTTTCTTCGGCTTCTTTCCAGAGCCGCCATTTCTTTTCTTCTCTGGCTTTGTTGTACGCCATACTGTTTCCTCCAATCTGAATTATTCTGAAAACTCAGATTGGCAGGCGGACTGCGGCAGCCAACGCCAGATACGGGCTTATCCTGTATCAAGGGAAAGCCAGACAAACAAAAAGCCGCAAAGGTACAAAGACCTCTGCGGCAATAAGCATAACTATACCTATGGCATAGAAATATAATCTCTATTTGAAAACCGTAAGAGTGCCACGAGTGAGTGATGATTTTTTCTAAAAGATAATCTTCACTCCACTGTGACACTCCGTAAATAGTAGCTGCTTCTGATGAGCAGCATTGCGGTCATATTCGACCATCGCATAAAAAAATCCCTCCAAACTCGAAAACGGGTTCGGAGGGAAGTTGAATTCTCATCTGGGCGTGTTTATACTGCCCACCAAAGCACCGTTTTTTTATTTGGTGGGCTGTGCTGCCAAATATTTATGAAATTATTTCTCTTGAAACAAGAGATTATATGCCCTATTGCAAGAGATTTCAGACCGTTTCATAAGAAGCCTCGTTTCTGTAAAATATATATAGTATGATTTTACAGGCACAAGGTGGTGAGCTTATGGACGAAAGAAATAAT